>CAIUUK010000001.1 GCA_903902315.1 uncultured bacterium
AATTTTCATACGGATTGAAATATACACTCCTCGAGTTAAGATTACCAAAGGATGTTTTTAAATCTCCTCTTGCTATGGAAGTTGTTTTGAACTCAATTCACAATACCGCAAATGGAAGTACCTATGCTCAATACTGGAAAGGTGAATATAGACCTTATTACTCACTTGAGATTAGTTCAGTAGAAGGCCAGGTTAAATTTTATCTTTGGACAGAGGATCGTCGTAAGACGGGTATTATGGCTGCATTATATTCGCAATATCCTGGTATAGAAATAGTTGAAGCAAACGATTATTCCCAGGATGTACATTTTGATCCAAAAACTATGAAAGTCTGGGCTGCTGATTATAAATTTACAAGAGATGCGGATAAGGGTGAACATTATCCTATAAAAACTTATGTTGATTATGGACTTTTAGATGATCCAAAAGAAGAATTGAAGGTTGATCCGCTTGTACCAGTTCTTGAACTTTTGGGAAGTGTCGGTCCTAACCAACAGATTTGGATTCAGATGATGATTCAGGCTCATATAAAAAATGATCGTAAACCGGGTCATCTTTGGAAAAAAACTGATCTATGGAGAGACCAGTCAGCTGAATTGGTAAATAAATTATTGATGCGTGACCCAAAAACAAAAGTTGCTGGTATGAAAGATGAAGCAACTGGTTTTACAAAATTACCAACTATTTCAAAAGGTGAACAGGATATTGTTGAGGCTATTGAACGTCGTCTATCAAAACTGGCTTTTGATGTTGGGATTAGAGCAATTTATGTTGGTCAGAAAGATGTCTTCAGTGCACCTTTCGGTGTTGGTGGTTTAATTGCAGCCTTCAAACATTTTTCAACAGAACATATGAATGGAATTAAACAGGATGGTGATAGTTGGTTAGCACAATTTGCTGGAGTTCCTTGGGAGGACTATAACGATGTTCGACGAAATTATTATTCAAAGGCTGTCTTTAAAGCTTATCGTCGTCGTTCATTCTTTTATCCACCACATGAAGGTACGCCTATGATTATGAATGGTGAGGAATTGGCTACATTATTTCATCTTCCTGGTGCAGTCGCTGGTACACCTACTCTCAATCGTGTTCCTTCAAAGAAGGGCGAGGCTCCGGTTAATTTGCCAATTTAGTGATATATAAATCTACGAATATATCCGAATGACGTTAATTACGAACTGGACAAAAAATAAATATTTCGTCGCGCTCGGTGCGATTATCAGCGTAGCGCTGCTGTGTTTATTAATATTTATCATTCAATATTCACGCACACCAAGTCCGTTTCCTCGCAATACCATCGTTACAATTCCCGTCGGCTCTACGGTTGATCAGGCTGGTCTAATTCTTGAGAGGGCCGGAATAATTCGTTCTCATACAGCTTATAGAATATATACAATTTTCATTCATGATGGTTCTGGAATAAAAGCCGGAAGCTATCTCTTTGATCAACCCCAATCAGTTTTGCGTGTCGCATTTCGCACAGCCTATGGTGTTCAGGATTTAACTAAAATAAAAGTGACTGTACCAGAAGGATCTGATTCTAGAAATATTACGAAACTTTTGTCTAAAGCTATTCCAAATTTTGCATCTAGTACTTTTATGACTTTGGCTAAACAGGATGAGGGTTATCTATTTCCTGATACATATTTCTTTTATCAAAATACCACCCCACAGCAGGTAATAGACGGTATGTACTCAAACTTTGATGACCAGACAGCTGTACTCGCAACTTCATCCGATGCTTTTTCAATTAAAAATCATGTTTCGTATGATCAAATAGTTACAATGGCATCTATAGTTGAAAAAGAGGCGACATCTCTGGCTGATCGACAAATTATCGCTGGTATTTTATGGAGAAGACTTGCTGATAAATATCCACTTCAGGTTGATCCGCCTTTTTATTATTTTTTGAATAAGGATTCATCACAATTAACCTTGGCCGATCTCGCTATCGATTCACCTTATAATCTTTATAAGCATAAAGGACTAACACCAACACCTATCGATAATCCAGGTTTTGACGCTCTTTATGCCACGGTTAATCCAACAGTGACGAAATATTGGTACTATCTTTCGGACTCAAAAGGTGTTATGCATTATGCTATTACCTATGACGAACATCTCGCAAATAAAGCAAAATATATCAACTAGCGCGCAAAAGCGTAAGGTCTTTGTCGGCATGTCTGGCGGAGTTGATAGCTCTGTTTCTGCTGCTTTGCTTGTTAAGGCTGGCTACGATGTTACGGGTGTATTTATAAAAGTCTGGCAACCTGATTGGATAGAGTGTACATGGCGTGATGAGCGTCGCGAAGCCATGCGTGTTGCTGCGCATTTGGGAATTCCATTTGTCACACTAGATTTAGAAAAAGAATATAAAGAAGGTGTGATCGATTATATGATTGCAGAATATTCTGCTGGTAGAACACCTAATCCTGATGTTATGTGTAATCGTGAAGTGAAGTTCGGTGCATTTTGGCGTTGGGCTTCAAAGCAAGGTGCGGATTATGTGGCGACAGGACACTATAGTCGAGTCTCAATTTTCAATGATCAATTTTCAGTTAAATCGCAGTATAAATTACTTGTAGGTGTCGACAAAAACAAAGATCAGTCATATTTCCTTTGGACACTTAATCAAGGCGATTTGAAGCATGTCATGTTCCCAGTTGGGCATCTCGAAAAATCTGAAGTACGAAAGTTGGCCAAGAAATTTAAACTTCCAAACGCTGACAAAAAAGACAGTCAGGGATTATGTTTCATTGGCAAAATTGATGTAAAAGATTTTCTCGCGCATTATATCGAAACGAAGCCTGGAAAAGTTCTCAATGAAAAAGGGGAAGTCATCGGTAACCATGAAGGAGCTTTGCTTATCACTATTGGCGAGCGTCGTGGTTTCAGGATTGATTCTGCGCACAAGACTCCAAATGATGATAGGTATTATGTCGTCAGCAAGAATGTGAATGGTAATACAATTACAGTGACGAATAAAGATGATCATGGTGACCTTTCTGGTGCTGTTAGAAATGTTTCTTTAGACAGAGTCAATTGGGTGTCTCGTATTCCAAGTGTTGGAGAAATGATCCAGGCGAGAAGCCGCTATAGACAGACACTTTACTCAACTAAAGTGGTAAAGATCGAAGGAGATAAGACGGCGGGCATTAAAGTGCAACTAGAATTCATTGAACCACAGAGCACAATTACTCCAGGTCAATCTTTGGTCATGTATGGCATTGGTAAAAATAGTGACGAATGTTTGGGTGGTGGGATTATCGAATAGAGGTCGAACCTTTAAGAGGTCAGACCTCTCTGGTTATGATTTTGTGTGGTAAAATATCCCCATGAACCACTTGATATCTATTATAAAATCTGATGGCACAAGACAGCTCTTTGAAGAAGAAAAACTTCGAAGCTCACTCAGTAAAGTCGGTGCACCAACAGAAGCGGTTGAGGAAATACTAGAAGAAGTTGAAAAAACTATGCACGATGGTATGACAACAGGCGAAATCTATAATCGTGCTTTTGTGTTGCTCCGTAAGCACTCTCATCATGTTGCAGTAAAATACTCGATCCGTCGCGCGCTCATAGAGCTTGGACCAGATGGTTTTCCTTTTGAGAAATTTGTTTCGAGGGTTTTTCAATTTTGGGGTTATCAGACTGTCACCGATCAGACTGTCCTCGGAAGGTGTATCAGTCACGAAGTTGACGTCGTCGGTTGGAATAGAGAAAAACTCGTCATGGTAGAAGCGAAATTCCATCATGAATTAAGTTTGAAATCCGATTCAAAAGTTGCTCTATATATCAACGCTCGTCGTGAGGATCTAGCGGAAACATTTTTTGATTATGGCGGTATTAAGCGAAAGATAAGCGAGTTTTGGTTGGTGACGAATACAAAATTCACCGATCAAGCAATAACCTATGGCGAGTGTAACGGTTTGAAGTTACTCGGTTGGAATTATCCAACTCATGGAAATTTGCACGAAATTATTGAAAAAAACGCTTTACATCCAGTCACTTGTGTCACAGTTCTTAGTCATCAGCAGAAAAAAGATTTGGTTGGACGAAATATTCTCACATGTACTGATCTGATTCGTCAGCCACAGATATTGGATTCAATCGGTGTGAAAGGCGATTTGGCAACGAAGGTTCTGGATGAGGCGAAGATTATTATTCAGGTTGGTAAGTGATTGGTAAGTAAATATTATATAATTTGTCGAGGATTTAATCTGATAAAATGCCTACCAAGAAATGTGATCATACAAGTGTCGGAATGATGGTTTATGATGGTGACAAGCTTTTGTTGATTGAACGCAAGAAATTTCCTTTTGGTTTTGCTATTCCAGCAGGTCATGTCGATGGAGACAGTACATTTGAGATTGCAGCCAAACGTGAACTCGGTGAAGAAGTCGGATTGAATGCTCTAGAACTCAAGCTTGTCCTAGATATCCGCAAGGATAATCCATGTAGACGTGAGGATGGAACTTGGCATCATTGGAAGTTATACCGAGTAAATGTTTCCGGAGAACTCAGTCGTAGTCTAGAAGAAACCAAACAGGTTCGTTGGTTCGATGCAGAAGAGATAAAGACTCTTGCAAAAAGAACTGAAAAATACTTGAATAAAGAAATACCAGAAAACGATTGGGAGGCGAATCCTGGACTCGAACCTGTGATGTATGAATTATTCAAGGAATTGAAGGTTATTTAATCAAATTTGTTTGCACGGCGATCTCAATAATATAAAGAAGTACATTTCAGTAACAAATAATGTTATAGTTGAAAAACATGAAAAAGAAACTAGTAAAAAATAAGAAAGTCACGAAAATTAAGAAGCCAAAGACTGTTGTGATTTGCTCGAGTGCGTCGTTTTATCCTCAAGTTATTGAAATTTCAAAAGTGCTAAAGAAAATGGGTTATAAAGTCGTTGTTCCATTAACAGCTGGAAAAATGGAAAGAACTGGAGATTTTCGAGTTGAAACATACAAAACTTGGTTTAATGATGGGGGTGACAGTTATTCTCGAAAGACATTTCTAACTAAACATCATTTTAAAAAAATTGAGAAAGGTGATGTTATTCTCGTGCTAAATTATGATAAAAACGGCCGGACTGGATATATCGGCGGAGCAGTTTTGTGTGAGATGGCTGTGGCACTTCATTTTGGAAAGAAAATATATATCTTGAATGATATTGATAATAAAGTTGGATACAAAGAGGAAATTCTGGGCTCGTTACCGATTTTCTTGGATGGAAAGCTGGAGAATTTAAAATAATAAATTGTTGACGGTATCCGTATTTGCGTGGTAATGTTACTTTAAACATGAAGCGTGTAAACTCTACATTCTTCCTTATACGAACTGTGTAGGTTTGTGGAAGTTTGAAAGAAACAATTGAAATAGGAGAAACTTATGATAAAGAAAATTGTGTGGGCAACTTATTGGTTTGGCCTTACGTCACCAATTTTTGCATTTCTGTGTTTGATTTGTCTGATCATCAACACTTCAAACTCAAACTTCAGTTTGGCAATCTGTATATTTTCCAGTGCGACAACGGTTGGATATACTTTCAGAATGCTTTACAATATCAGGCCCAGACCTGAACCAAAATCAACAATTGGAAGGTTCGTTACTAACAACGGTTTTCTTTTTTTGATTTGGTCTCTGATTGCCATGCTTGAATTTGGCAAGGCATTTTAATTCTTCAATTATCTTCAAACACCCCCGTTCGTTTCCTAAGTTTTACTCTGGGAAACTTCGGGGGTATTTTATTAACTTTAGTCAACTAAAGTGACAGGTTTTCAATTAAGCGTAGGCGACGGAACACTATATAAAAACAGGGGTGACGAACTTTCGCCCTATATACCTCTTACCTCTGGATATCAGGTATAATCTTATCTATGACAAAAACCGACCAAATGCTCGCGATCTTTGACGAGATTACAAATCTCAAGGCATCGCCATTATATGAATATCGCACGACGAATAATTATTTTGCAGTGATAGGTGAGGGAAGTGTTGATGCAAAAATAATGTTTGTTGGCGAAGCTCCTGGTAGAAATGAAGCGAAGACCGGTAAGCCATTTTGTGGTGCGGCTGGAAAAGTGCTGGATAAGCTTCTCAATCATGTTAAATTATCACGCGAAGAAATTTATATCACTAACATTGTGAAAGACCGTCCACCAGAAAATCGTGATCCAACGCCACACGAAATAGAAGTTTATGGGCCATTTCTAGATCAGCAAATAGAAATCATTAAACCAAAAGTTATAGTGGCACTTGGTCGTTATGCTATGGGTTATGTCATGGAGAAATTCGGTCTTGGAGAGCAGCTTGAGCCAATCGGTAAAGCTCATGGCAAAGCTTATCAAGCTATTGCACCCTGGAAGGATGCTCGTGGCGCGCCTGTTTTAATCGATATCGTCACTCTGTACCATCCATGTGTTGCCGTGTATAATCCAAACAATCTCGATAAATTAAAGGCGGATTTTAAAATACTAAAGAAATATGGCAAACAAAAAAAGTAAAAAGGAAATAGTCCATGTTTGGAACCTAGCTCTATTATACAAATCGTCATCTGATCCACAGATTGAAAAGGACGTGGTTTCTTTTGAGACGACGATAGATGAGTTTGCAAAAAAATACGAGGTTAAAGCCGACCACAAAGGAAAATCATTTTTGAATGATAATGTAACTTTGTTAGAGGTGCTAAAAGAATATGAAAAAATTTCTGCGAATTCTGGTGCAAGGGCTATCTATTATTTTCATTATGTAAAAGATACTGATGCGAGCAATACTGAGGCTTCAGCCAAGTATGCTTTATTGGAAAATCGTCTGACAATCGCCTTGAATAAGATGACTTTTTTTTCAGTCTTGCTCGGAAAAGTTTCTGAAGAAAAGCAGAAGGAGATAATGGTAAACAAAAACTTCTCATTTTTTAAAGTTTTTTTGCAGAGAGTATTTGATGATGCAAAGCATGTACTATCAGTTTCTGATGAAAATATCCTAAGTTTGAAATCTATAACTGGACATAGTATGTGGGTGTCTGCAAATGAGCGCATCCTTAATATGAAAATGGTGAAGTGGCAAAATAAAGAAATCCCTCTTTCTACCGCTATGCAGTTGATTGCTAATTTGCCAAAGGTGACAGAGAGAAAGAAATTAGCTGGATTGGTAAATGAGGCTTTAAAATCAGTGGCTCCGGTCGCAGAGGCTGAAATCAATGCTATATATACAAATAAAAAAATAGATGATGAGCTTCGTAAATTTAGAGAGCCATATGACGCAACTGTTCAAGTCTACCGTAATGATCCAAAAGTAGTCGACCAATTAAGGAAGATTGTGACTGAGAATGTGAAAATTTCTCATGACTTTTACAAACTCAAGGCACGATTACTTAAACAGAAACAGTTAGGATATTTTGATCGTGCTGCAAAAATCGGTGTAACTAAATCAAAATTCACTTTTGATGAGACTATTTCAAAATTAAAAGAGACGTTTGGTTCAATAAATCCAGAGTATCGAAACATTTTGGACGGTTATATTAGGAACGGGCAGATTGATGTTTATCCCAGAATTGGCAAACAAAGTGGCGCATATTGTTCTGGTTCATACGGTAACCCGACATTTGTCTTACTTAATCACACTGATGATTTACATTCATTCACTACATGTGCTCATGAATTAGGTCACGCTATTCATACAGAATTTTCAAAGACTCAGAGCCCAATTTACTGCGATTACTCTGTTTCTACAGCAGAAACCGCCAGTACTTTGTTTGAGGCAATCGGATTTAAGAGTGTGTATGACTCACTTTCTGATACAGAGAAAATTATTGCATTGCATGATCGTATAAATGATGATATTTCTACGATATTCAGACAGATCGCAGGTTTTAATTTTGAGTCTGAGCTTCATTCAGCAGTTCGCACAAAGGGATATATTTCAAAGGAAGAAATAGCAGATATACATAATAAGAATATGTCAACTTATCTTGGGCCAGTATTTAAACTTGATCAGAATGACGGTTATTTCTTTGTAACATGGTCGCATATCCGTAATTTCTTTTATGTATATACATATGCTTACGGCATGCTCGTATCAAAGGCACTTCTCCGTAGATATAAGAAGGATCCTACATTCTGGAAGAAAATTGAACAATTCTTATTAGCTGGAGGTAAGGAATCACCAGAAAATATATTCAAAAGTATTGGAATAGATATATCGTCACCTGAATTCTTTAAGGAAGGACTTATGGAGATTGCTGATGATATAGCAGAGCTCGATCGATTAACTAAAAAAACTAGATAAAATAAGTGAAATAAAAAACCGCTAGCATATTATGCGAGCGGGTTGGTTTCTCTGAGGCGTTTAATCTCCTTCATAAATAGCATGTATAGAACGTTCCTCAGTTCTCGTTCAGGCATACCAGGGTATACGACTAACCAATATACGCCAGGGCCTCTGCGATTATCGGTCTTTCTTGCCCCTTGCAGGGAACTCTTGACGTCAATCAAGAGGGAGAATTCACATGTAGAACCGCCCCGATTTATTGCGACCGATCGTATCCGGAAGTCCACTCCCTTGAGGAGATCATCGCTAGAGCTCGCTTTCAACACTGCTTTGGCCCAGGGGATTTCATTGCTACGAATCAACTCCTCTGTCATTCGCAGGAACATTGCTTCGGATTCATCTCCGCGTTCCTGCCCACTGTTTTGTTCTGGTCTGATATACCATTTTTTAAGACTATGGTTAGGTGACCACCTCTTATTTGGTTTGGACATTTCAATTGACACCTCCTTTCTTTTTCAAACACGAATATATCATGTCTGTCAAATATATGCAATATACTCATTTTTTTGCTACACTGACTCACATGTGGAAAAGCTCAGTTACAGATAAATCGACTGCCAATATGACACCTCTTTCTTCATCTGAAATTCGTTCACGCTTTCTAGCATTCTTTGAGAAGCGTGGCCATACTATAGTGTCATCAGCTTCGTTGGTTACCACTGATGAAAAAGGTATAACTAACCCGACTCTTTTTAATACAGCAGGCATGCAACCGCTCATACCTTTTTTGCTTGGAAAGTCGTTCATTACAACTGAAAATGTCGAAGTAAAACGCTTGGTAAATGCACAAAAATGTGTGCGCACAGTAGATATAGATGATATAGGTGACAAAACCCATGCGACATTTTTCGAAATGCTTGGCAATTGGTCGCTCGGTGATTATTTTAAACGAGAGGCGATAGAATGGAGTTTTGAATTTTTAACCAGTCCTATAGACGCTGAAGTAGGTGATCAGGGCTTAGGTTTAGATCCAAAGAGACTTTATGTCACGGTTTTTGAAGGTGATGATAAAGCCAATCCAAAAATTCCTCGCGACGAAGAGGCTGCAAATATTTGGCGTGAATTATTTAAGAAAAATAGGATTGATGCAGGTGGTGATACATCAGCTGGAGAGGCTGGTCGCATCTTTTATTTACCAGCTAGTAAAAACTGGTGGGAGGCTGGTGAAAATGGACCTTGTGGACCAGATACTGAAATGTTCTATGATGTCTCAGGAAAATTTACAGGAAAACTTTTAACTCATGATGAATACGTCAGTGCTGATGGTGTTCGTGATGTCCTCGAAATTTGGAATGATGTTTTCATGCAGTATGAGAAAAAAGACGGAAAAATAATAGGAAAATTACCAAAGCCATCTGTTGATACTGGAGCAGGACTTGAGCGTCTCACTATGACACTTCAGGGCGTTGATAATATTTATGATACTGATTTGTTGAAGCCAATAATGGATAAGATAAAAGAGTTGGCAAAAAACTTTGATACCGGTGTTGAATCATTGAAATCTGCTCGCATAGTAGCTGATCACATAAAAGCCTCTGTTCATTTGATTGCTGACGGAGTTATTCCAAGTAATACAGACAGAGGTTATGTTTTGCGAAAGCTCATTCGTAGAGCAGTTAGACATGCTGATATATTGAAAATGTCAGGCGACCTGATGATAATTGCAGAAATGATTCAGAAACAATACTCACAAATATATCCAAATGTTGTCAGTGTTGACGGTGGTGCTGAAATAAAGAAGGTTATTCAAGATGAAGAAAATAAATTCCGCGAGACTCTCAAACATGGTCTAAAAGAATTTGAAAGACTCGCCACAAAGGAGTTGGCTATAAAAGATTCAACAACAAAAAAAATATCTGGTCATGATGCGTTTTCACTTTTTTCAAGCTACGGTTTTCCAATTGAATTAACTGTTGAATTGGCTAAAGAAAAAGGAATAGTTGTAGATATAAAAAGTTTTGAGGAGGAATTCAAAAAACACCAAGACCTTTCTCGTTCTGGTGCTGAACAAAAGTTTAAAGGTGGTTTAGCGGATGCGAACAACCCAATGGTTATTCGTTACCACACCGCTACACATTTATTGCACCAGGCATTACACGATGTTTTAGGTGAAGGAACTGGTGATCAGAAGGGTTCAAATATTACTACTGAAAGATTGCGTTTTGACTTTACTGGTTCAAAACTAACAGATGAGCAAAAGAAAAAGGTTGAAGACATAGTAAATGAAAAGATTTCTGCAAAATTGCCAATAAATCAAATTATCATGCCAAAATCTGAAGCCGAAAAGACTGGTGCAAGGCATTTCTTTGGTGAAAAATATGGTGAGGAAATTTCGATTTATTTTATAGGTCATGTCACAGATCAGAAGCCTGTGTCAGCTGACCTGGCGTACGCTTACTCAAAAGAATTTTGTGGAGGTCCTCATGTAAAAAATACTGCTGAATTAGCTGGGCCAGAAGGAAAGTGGAAATTCAGAATTCAAAAAGAAGAAGCAAGTTCACAAGGTATTCGTAGAATCAAAGCTGTGTTGGAGTAGTATAAACGACACGCGGCTATCATATCCTGTTCGTTGATTATTTTTATATGATATAATTATCCCATGTCGTTGCTTTCTCATAAACCAAAGGATGTTCTAAATCTAATAATCGACATACAAAGTTCGGTTATCCGCGGAGCGCTTATTTTAAATAAAAAAGATCAATTACCACATATAGTCTGGACTACAGATGTTGTTATCCCATATCGTGCTGATACTGGCAGTGCATACCTTGTAGACATGACAGTCAAAGCTATTGAGACAGTTGGTCAATTAGCTAACACATTTCTTCGTGATACGAAGACGCATGCTGAATTACCAAAAAATATTAGTCGCGCGCATTGCGTATTGTCTTCACCGTGGATTTTTTCTCAAGCAAGAACTATCAGTCAACAGTTTGAAAAAGATACAAAAATCAGTCGTGCACATATTTCCGAAATAATTCAAACAGAGAGAGATAGTCTGTCAAAATCTGGTGACGACAAAATGATTGGAATAGAAGAAAAGATATTTGATGTCAGGTTGAACGGTTATTCGATCTCAATCTGGGATGGTAGAACAGCACAATCCTTGGAAATATCGTTTGCTGTAAGTCTGGCTAGTAAAAATATCATACAGCTGTTTACTCAAGCTATAAAGAAGGCCAACATTCATGGCTTGAAAATTGATTTCCACTCATCTTTATTGTTACAGCACATAGGAATCAGTTCTAGTTTATCTATTAATGAACCATATATTTTGGCTCATATTCACGGTGAATTGACCGATATCGTTGTTGCTGATGGTCAAACTTGTATATTGTTTGGATCACATCCGGTGGGAATCAGAACAATTATTCGTCAATTGATGATCACACTTAATACTTCGGAATCTGCAATCGATAGTATGATTGGGCTATACGAGACCAATCAACTTGATCCATTGCACGGCTCGCAGGATGTTCAGAGTATTCAAAATGCTATGGCATCTTGGATTGAAAATTGTAACAAGATCATCTCTGTTATTCCTGTTAAATACAAACCAATCCGTGCAATCATTTCATCTAGGCGACATGAAACACTTTTTAAAAATAGTTTTTCTGCAGGTTATCCAAATTTGAAAACAGAATTATTACCATCAGATGAAATTTATAAATTGGCGACTTTTGATCAACAAACTGAAAAACTACGACTTACAGGTCTTTATTCTGCTGCCATTAATAGTCTAGAAAATATATAATATACAATTAATTATATGCCACGCAGAGTACAAGACATTATACCAGCCAGTCGCCGATCAATACGAGAAATTCCCGTCAAAAAAATTAATATTGAAGTTATTGAAGAGCGTCCAAAGGAAGAACTGAAAAAAAATGTTCAAGATAATACTGAAAAAGAATCCTATAAAAGGAATATTGAAGATAGTAAAAATATTGAAAAGCCTCGAAAGAAAAAGAAAAACTCAAAACTGCCATTTGTTTTGGCTGTAATTGGAATTGTGATTATAATCGCTGGTATTGCTTTTGGTTTTTCTGGTCATTTTGCAAAAGCTACTTTCATACTTGTACCGAAAGTTGTACCAGTAAGTGTAAGTGGCACATATATCATACCCATGGCTTCAAGTACGGCATTTGGTTATAGCACGGTCACTCTGACTGACAAAGCAACTACAACCATACCTGCAACTATTGGATCGTATACCGAAACAAAAGCTCAGGGTTCTGTTACTGTATATAATTCATATAGTGCACAATCACAAAAACTGGTAGCAGGAAGTCGTATAGTTGCTGGATCGGGACTTGTATATAGATTGAATAATTCTGTAGTCGTTCCAGGTTATAAATTATCTGGCAAAATTACTGTACCAGGAAGTGTAGTAACCACCATTGTTGCAGAAAAGGCTGGCGATCAATACAACATTTCTGGTAATGATAGTGTTAGTGATTTAAAATTTATCACATATAAAGGTACGGCTAAATATGATGGATTTTATGCACGTCTTGCTGGAAATATAACTGGAGGATTTGCTGGAACAAAAATGGTCGTATCTCCATCATTGCTTGCCTCAACAACTGCACAGGTTCAAAGTAATCTCGTTAAAACTTTACAAAGTCGCATGTTTAATACAATTCCAGCCGGGTTTGTGATGTATCCAAATATATTTGCAAGTACATTTGCTAATCCAGTAGTAACGACAGTTGATTCAAAAACCGCAGGTGTAAGTGTATCTGCAACTGTTTATGGAGTTCTATTTAAAAAGATCGATTTTGCAAAATTCCTTGCAGGTTCATCATCAACAGCTATGTTTGGAACGATTGGTTACAATACAAATGACATAGATTCATTATCAGTAATTATGGCAAATCAAAGTGATTTTTCTCCAGCTAAAAAGACGAACCTTTTGGCTAGGATCAATGGCTCATTTACATTGTCTGGTTCTATACCTGTAACAACATTACAGCAATCATTTGCTGGTAGTTCCATAAGTAAGACTGCTGAAATCCTCAAAAAATACGCTTCTGTTATAGATTTGGTACATAGTTCTGTTGAGATTAATCCTCCATGGGTCAGTACTGTTCCAGTCGATCAAAATCGTATCACTATAGTTGTGCCAAATAAGTAGTATTTGCAACAACCTATTGACTCTTTTATAGGTCTTTGCTATGCTATCGTGACGTTCATATACATGAATACAACGACCCCAGCAAAGAAAATCCTAAAAGGCATCATTGTAGAAGCGTTGCCTGACACACTTTTCCGAGTTAAACTCGAAAATAGTGAAGAGGTTATTCTTGCTTACCTCGCAGGTAAAATGAAAATGAACCGCATTCGTGTCCTCGTCGGTGATAAAGTTGAACTCGATCAGGATCAGTATGGAGGTAAAGCTAGAATCACAAGACGCTTTTAGAATTTTCACATTATTTATAAATTCCAAAGAAAAGTATGCGCGTAAAAGCTTCAGTAAAAAAAATTTGTGCTAAG
Source organism: uncultured bacterium (assembly GCA_903902315.1). Taxonomy (GTDB): domain Bacteria; phylum Patescibacteriota; class Minisyncoccia; order Phycocordibacterales; family PALSA-1337; genus C7867-002. Next base: position 13,834 of record CAIUUK010000001.1, read on the forward strand.
TGTAATGTGGTCCGCCGTGGCGGTAACATTTATGTTGCATGCAAATCAAACCCTCGTCACAAACAAAGACAAGGTTAATTTTTAATATAAAAACAATGAGAATCCTCGGTATCACACTCCCAGAAAATAAAAGAATGGAAATCGCAATGACGGTTGTGTACGGTATTGGTCGTTCTCGTGCTCTTCACATTTTGAAGACTGTCAAAGTTGATCCAAGTGTAAAGCCAAAAGATCTAACTGTTGATCAAGAAAATGCTATTCGTAAACTCATAGAAGGCTTCAAGATTGAAGGTGATCTCAAGCGTGAAGTCGCAGGTAACATCAAACGTCTTAAAGATATCAAAACATATAGAGGTAATCGCCATGCTCGCCACCTTCCAGCTCGTGGTCAGCGTACAAAGACTAACTCACGCACAGTCCGTGGTAACGTTCGTAAGACTATGGGATCTGGTCGTCGTAAGGAAGAAAAGACATAAAAGTAATCAGTAAACAGTAAACAGTAACCAGAAATCAGATAAATCACAAAAAACATGGTAAAGAAACAAACTACAACTGAAGAGAATAAGACACCAAAGGCGCCAGCAACTGAAGCAGCACCAAAGGTTGTTTCAGCAAGCTCAAAAAAGCGTGTTGAATCTGGAATTCTCCATGTTCAGTCTACATACAACAACACAAAAGTTATGTTGACAGATATGAAAGGTAACGCTCTCATGTGGGGGTCAAGTGGTGGTGCTGGTTTCCGTGGAGCAAAAAAAGGAACTCCATTTGCAGCTGCAAAGGTTGGCGAAACACTTGCACTCAAAGCTCAACTCATTGGTTTGAAGGAAATTGCAGTTGTGGTCAAAGGTGTTGGATCTGGTCGCGAATCAGCTATTCGCGGATTCATCAGTAAAGGTGTCCTCATTACATCAATTAAAGATGAGACCCCGGTTCCTTTTAATGGTCCAAAACCAAAGAAGCCACGCCGTGTCTAGTATACTTTCATACTATATACCTTATACTTTTATACCTTTAATTAATTAACTAACATGCAAATTGGTCCACGATATAAAAAAGCTCGTCGTCTCGGTGCCCCAGTCTTCACAAAGACTCAGACACAGAAGTTTGCTTTGCGTTCAGAGGCTAAGGCCAAGAACACAAAAGGTCGTCGTGGAAACAAAAGTGAATTTGGTCGCCAGATGTTAGAAAAACAGAAGGCTCGCTACAGTTATGGCGTTTCAGCTGGTCAATTCAGTAAATATGTAAAAGGTGCTCTTCAGACAACAGGTGATAATGCAAAGAACCTTCTTAATACACTTGAAAGCCGTCTAGACAATGTCGTTTTGCGCGCCGGTTTTGCAGTAAGTCGTTCTGCGGCTCGTCAAATGGTGTCTCACGGACACATTGTTGTGAATGGAAAGAAAGTTACAGTTCCTTCATATTCAGTTGAGGTTGGAGACAAGATCACTATCCGTGAAGGCAGTAAAAACAAGGTTATTTTCAGTAAATTGGATGAATCGTTGAAGACAATCAAAGTTCCTGCTTGGTTGGTCATTAACCCCGAAACAAAGGATATCAAAATCGAAGGAATTCCAGCAGTTGATGCGACGGAACTTCTGTTCGATGTTAAATCAGTGCTAGAGTTCTTCACACGCTAGACATAGTTCATTTTTAGTGTATAATTAATCGTCTATTATTTTTATATAAAAAAACCATGACAAACGACGTCATCCTCCCATCAAAACCAAAGATAGTGCGTGAAGAAGGCATGAACGGTGTCTATGAGATCGATGGTCTTTATCCTGGCTACGGTCACACACTCGGCAACTCACTTCGCCGAATTATTCTGTCATCTCTTCCAGGATCAGCTATCACAAAGGTAAAAATTTCAGGTGTTGAACATGAGTTTTCAGCAATTGAAGGTGTAAAGGAGGATGTTATCGCTATTTTGCTAAACATAAAAAAGCTCCGCATTCGCATTACTGGAGACGAGCCTGTAGTTCTTACGCTTAAAGTTAAAGGTGTAAAAGAAATTTCAGCCAAGGATATTGAAGTCCCAGGACAGGCTGAGATTCTAAACCCAGATTTGCACATAGCATCTCTCACCGACAAATCATCAAGTATCGACATAGAAATGACAGCCGAAAAAGGTCTCGGTTATGTTCCAAAGGAGATTCTCCAGAAGGAACGTGTAGAAATTGGTGCTATCACTCTTGATGCAGCCTTTACTCCTATTCGTAAGGCAAACTATGAAGTAGAAAACATGCGTGTTGGTGATCGCACAGATTTCAACCGTATTCGTCTTTCAATTGAAACAGATGGTACTATTTCACCTCGTGAAGCCCTTGAACAATCAATTGTTCTCATGATTCATCAGCTTAAAGCCATTGTTGGTTTTAAAGAAGAGGAAGCTCCAATCGCTGAGAAGATAGGTGAAGGAAATGTGGAAAAAGGAAGTGGAAAATCAGACAAGATAGAGATGGATTCTGAACTTATGAAGACACGTGTCGATAGTCTCGGACTTTCTGGACGCACAACAAAGGCTCTAGCAGCAGCAAACGTTCGCACTTTGGGTGGTCTCGCTCGCAAGAAAGAATCGGACATCATGGACATCGATGGTCTTGGTGCAAAGGGTGTTCAGGAGATCAAAAAGCTCCTTGCTGAGCACGGCGTAACCATGAAGCAGTAATTAAAGTAATCAGTAATTAGTAAACAGAAATACAATGAGACACCATTCAAATGTAAGAAAGTTCGGCCGAGAAAAGACACAGCGTCATGCTTTGATGCGTTCTCTTGCGCGTAATCTGATTCGTGATACACGAATTGAGACTACTTTGGCAAAAGCAAAAGAAATTCGTCCTTTTGTTGAGAAGCTCGTTACTCAGGCTAAATCAAACACCATCGCTTCACGCCGTCTCCTCAGTACTCGTATCCAAGGTGCTCCAGAAGTAAAGAAGCTTGTTGATTCTATAGCTCCAAAGTATATGGACCGTAAAGGTGGTTATCTCCGTATTATCCGTATGCCAAAGCGTGACCTGGATGCGAGTCCTATGGCTTTAGTTGAATTTGTATAATTATTCTTTATTTATTAATTGCCACCATGAAATACACTATTGACGCAGCAGATAAAAAGATTGGACGCATAGCGAGTGAAGCCGCAGCTATCCTCATGGGCAAGAAAAGTGTTTCTTTTGCAAAGAACACTGTTGCCAATGCAAAAGTTGAAATCATCAATGCAAAGCGTGCTTATATCACAGCAAAGAAAAAAGCTGGTGGTAAAGGTGACGACTATGTTCGTTACACTGGTTTTCGTGGCGGTATCAAGTCACAGACTCTTGGTGAAGTTATCGAGATTGGTGGCATGAAGCGCGTCTTCGAGCTTGCTGTTTACAGTATGCTCCCAAAGAACAAGCTCCGCGCACCACGTTTGAAGAACCTAACCATCAAGGATTAGTCATACTTTATACCTTATACTATATACTTTCATACTATTAACATGACTACAAAAATCCCTACAGGTAAATATTTCGAAGCCGTCGGTCGCCGTAAAACCGCCATCGCTCGTGTTCGTCTTTTCATTGATTCAAAAAATCACTATACAGTTAACGACAAAACTCTTGAAGAATATTTCCCAGTAAAAGAATATGCAAACTCAGTCTCTGATGCTATTGCAAAAGGAAAGCCAGCTGAAAAATTCTTTGTTTCAATCAAGCTAGTGGGGGGTGGCATGTCAGCACAGGCTGAAGCAGCTCGCCATGGTATCGCTCGCGCTCTTCTCGAGTACGACATAACTCTTCGTGGTGCAATCAAAAAACTCGGTTTCCTCAAACGAGACCCTCGCGCCAAGGAACGCCGTAAGTTCGGTCTCAAAAAAGCTCGCAAGTCTCCACAGTGGAGTAAACGCTAAAGAAAAGGGAGTCGACAGACTCCTTTTTTCGTGGTAGCTTAGTTTCAGTAGTTAGTCGGTTAGTCATTGTTCTTTGGCAATTGACTAAGAAACAAACAACAAAACAATTCAAGAGAAAATTAAATAGTATGAAAATTATTGAATGGTTAATCGGTCATCCTGCAAATGCAGTTGCGTGGTCCTGTATTATTGGACTTGTGTTTGCATCAGTTACTCTTTGGTTCAGGGTGAATTATTTCAAACCACCTCGTCTGACTGAAGTTGCTCAGGTTTGGGACATCTTCAATGATGTGGGAGGTGATCAGATGGCTGACGAGTTGTATGATGATTCACTCAACAAAATGCGGTTTTACCGGATTCGTCCAAGTGAATTTGGTTGCAGTGGAATGACTGAATTTCATCGGGCCGCCTGTCATTGTCTGGACAGGAGTATCCAAACGGTTACATCTGAATTTCAGGCGAATCTAAGGCTGTTGAAGGAGGAGTCACCGGCAGCCTTCAAATTACGTGAGCGATATACTGCTCATGTGTTTGAGCTGGAAAAGCGTTTGAAAGCTTTGCGGGAGAAAGCTCCAAAGTGAAAGGACTCGCATGAATTCAAATAATTACGCCGACCTATTCAGTATGGTCGCAGTCATCCTTCTTGTATTGCTATTTGTCATTCTGATGACCAAATACATCCAGGTTCGTCTCAAACGTCGCCGTGAAATTGATCGGCTCAACGCATCTCGCAAGATTAATCAGCAGATCGTCATGTTGAAACACCATAACGGTGTGGAGAGGCAGCGTGCCTTTGGTGTGGCCAGGTCTATCTGGAACAGAGTTCAGAAATATTCATTGTCATGGGAGTATTTCGGTTTCAAGGAATACGATGACCTGCTTTTACTGGCTGAAGTTTCGGCCACGGCTCATGAGCAACTTCAAGCTTCACGGAAATTTGACGAGATTCCAGAAGTGGAGTTTAAGTCAGATGAACCTTGAAAAAACTTGTTCAATGCCGGCTTCCTTTACGGGGAGCCGGTTTTTTTATATACTGCTCACATGAATACTGATGAAAATAACAAAAATAACCCTCAAGTAGGCGAACAAATAGATGAAAATCAGACCGATGATGTGGTCATAGAATCAGACGACACATTGGATGATTCTGTCATTGCTGAAGAAAATATGGCTGAGACGATCAAAAAACTCCGTGCAAAGCTCAAAAAATCTCAAGCAGACGCTCAAGAATATCTCACAGGTTGGCAACGAGCCAAGGCTGATTTCGTCAATGCTCGCAAGCGTGACGAGGAAGAGCGTAAGGAATTCATCAAATTTTCAAATGAGCGCTTGATTGAGAGTCTTGTACCGGTTTTAGAGAGTTTTGATTTAGCGATGGCCAACAAAGAAGTCTGGGAGAAAGTTGATAAAAACTGGCGTATAGGTGTTGAGTATATCGCCAATCAATTGAAGCGCACACTCGCCGATGCCGGTCTAGAGGAAATCAATCCGATTGGTCTCAAATTTGATCCAGCCCGTGATGAAGCCGCTGAATATATCCCTGTGACTGATCAAGCTCAAGATCATATTATTATTGGTGTTGTTCAAAAAGGCTATACGCTCAATAAAAAATCAATGAGACCACCGAAGGTCAAGGTCGGCGAATTCCGGTCATAGAGGAATTCGTGTCGAGAGAATTTCATAGCAAACGGCTATGAAATTTCGAGGCCAAGTTTAAGAAATAAAAAACCGCACACCATTTCTGGGGCGGTTTAATGTTTTTCGGGTAAATTAATTTCCAGGTTATTCTGATACTGGATGAAGTGCGTTCATGATATCCTTGAACGTTTGAGCACGATCCATTTTTGACGGCTTTTGTTTTCTGCCTTCAGGATCAGGCATACCGATAGCAACAACTTGACCGGGTCTGAAGAATCGTCCAACAAGGACCTTTCTTGGACTGCCCATAAAATCTACGCCTTCCAATTTGAATGAGTAAATATCACCATCTTTGGCGATGACGGTATTGTGTAGCCTGAAGTGTGTGACATTTAAATCACCACGACTGGCTATTTCTTGTTCGGCTTCGACCTTGCTTTTTTTGAGATATTTCGCAAGGAAAGCAACGAGATCCTGAGCGTGGTATGGTGTGTTTTTAAAGGGCAAGGGTATTAATTGAATCATAAATTTGTTCTATTGTTCAGAGGAAACATTATATCATTTTATGTGTTTTGTCAAATAATATTCTTGACTCAAAGGTTCAAGCTGGTATAATAGATTTTTAATTAGCAGGTTAAATTTTCATGTTAAAGCCCTCAATTCCATCAAAATTTGTCGAGCGTGTCGTAACCTCTCCGAACGGTTCACAATACCGTGTTGTTTTCCTGGTTACTCTGGTAAATGGGGAAGCCAAGGCACGTATCTTTTCTGTTGAACTTATAGCAGAGCAAATTTCTGGCGGACTTTCTACCCGGCCAGAACAGTCTGAGGTTCTATGTTTGCCATGCGTCTCAACTTCTATAGTTGCTAACACTGTTTATATCTCTGATTATGCACCAGTCGTTTCTCCATTTACTTCTCTACTATTTTTTACAAGCCAACCTACGAGAGCGCCGTCTTTTAATTAAATTTACCGTAAGGTCAGACCTTACGGTTGTGTCACTTTAGTTGACTAAAGTGGGCACATTTCTTTTGTCTTGTAACTCGCTCCTTAACAATTAGGTATGTGATATGAAAATGAGGTATGTCTGCGCATGTAGGTAAAAGAAAAGGCGCCAACAACAGTTATGTGTCGGACGCCGATTGTGAATCACCAACGTGGCCCATCGTATCCGCAACAGAAGCATTTGATGGCATAATAAGGTTTTTCCTCAATGCTCTCATATTCTAAATTTCGACAGTATAGATCATCACTTTATACCTAATTGTCAAGCACCCAGAAAACCCTCAAAATAAGCCCCGAATTCCGTTTACAGTTTACGAATTACTATTTACCAAATTACTACTTACTCAAATTAACCAATTATAATTATGTCCAAAATCATCGGAATCGACCTCGGTACAACCTTCTCAGCAGTAGCTGTCATGGAGGCTGGCACACCAAAGGTTCTCGAAAACGCAGAAGGTGCGCGTACAACACCTTCTATCGTCGCTCAATCTAAAACAGGTGAAAGACTGGTAGGGCTTCTAGCCAAGCGCCAGGCTGTCACGAACCCAAAGAACACGATCTTCCAGATCAAACGCTTCATCGGTCACACTTTTGACGAAGCTGGTGTTCAAAAAGATATCAAAAACGTCCCATTCGAAACTCGCAAATCGGCCAACGGCGGAGTCGAGGTGAACATGGCTGGCAAATGGATGCGTCCAGAGGAAGTCTCGGCCATGATCCTCACCAAGCTCAAGAACGACGCTGAAGCTCGCCTCGGTGAAAAGATCACAGAAGCAGTCATCACTGTGCCTGCATATTTCAACGATTCACAGCGCCAGGCTACAAAGGACGCTGGTCAG
>CAIUUK010000002.1 GCA_903902315.1 uncultured bacterium
CGCATACCCAACTGCTGACGAACATTTTCATCAGGCAAGCCGAGACGTTTCGGCGATACAAGTTGATCAATCATTTCAAGCTGACAGTGCTGATTCACCTTGAAGCCGAAAGCTTCGAAGAATTCAACGGCATGCCCCATATCCTTGAAGAGGTTTGGACGGACGTCGAAACCCCATTCGCGGGCCATCATGTCATAGCGAGCTGTTGATTCCGGCGTCGCATTGACGTCACTCAGGAGTTCAATGTCAGGGGTTGTCCAGATTCCACCACCGTGGAGATGAATGGTATCACGAACGGCAAGTGCTAATGACGACTTGTCTCTCCAATTAAGGTAGCGAAGAAGTCCTTCGCAAATCACGAACAAAGGTTCATGTTCGAGGTAAATGTTCGAGTCCAAGATATCCTGGCGCAGTGTGATGTTACCTTCGAGCAGATGAAGATTGTCATAACCGTTGGTGCCATTGAGACAATGAAGTTCATTGACCACGGTTCTTTTCATTGCCATCTTTTCAGGCAAATCAATTTCGACGTATTGAACATCAAGATCATCTGCCCAGATGAAGCCACGGGGCGAAAGACCGCTCGCCAGTTCAAGAACTTGTTTGATACCACTCTTCTTGAGTTCCTGATCAGTGAGCAGATAGCGAGCCTCGAACATGGGAATGAGTTGAGGCATGGCATCTGCCCGTTGTTTTTCTTTCGGGTCAATCATGCCACCATGTTGCTTGAGGATTTCAAAGATTTCCTTGCTGTAAGGAATGTCAGTGAAAGTCCGACGATAGGCGACACCGTCAGCGGTAAAGCTGATTTTTCCGTTAAATGAGGTTCCAGTATTCATGTTTTATTGTGCTGTTTGTTGTTTGTGAATCACTACGAGTGACTCAGTTTGCTGGTATGCACACTACAACTTGTATGAATAAAAGTCAAAATTCGCCCTTACGGACGAATTTATATTTGTGGACCCGAGAGGAATTGAACCTCCGACCTTTGCTTTGCAAAAGCACTGCTCTACCAACTGAGCTACGGGCCCATTATTTAACTTTAACTACCAAGACAGCTACGGGCCCGAATTTTGCACCTCAAAATTTTTGACCAGAATTACCACATATTGTGGTGCAGATACTCTAACATATCTAGTGAAATTTACAAAACCCCTCTAAAGTATTAGTCAGGGTGCCGGGAATCAAATCGGACCACACACACGCCGAAGTGTATACTACCACTATACTACACCCTGAATGAGATGATCGACCAACTCATGAGTATCACTTCCAACAGAACGAAGAGCTTTGGGTATGAGCGACTCATTTGTGAGACCTGGCAACGTATTTGTCTCCAATATATAGATACCACGTTTCGGATGAATGATGAAATCAGATCTAGAATATTGACTGAGCCCTAGAGCTTGGTGTGCCCTCTTTGCAAGTGACGCGAGTTCATCTTTTATTTTGTGAGGAAGTCTAGCCGGAACAATCTCCTCAGACATTCCTTCGTATTTTGCTTTAAAATCAAAGAACTTATTGTAAGGACGAATCTCTACTGCTGGCAGGCTATATATTTCCTGATTTCTAAATCCTTCAATAACCCCAACAGTAACCTCTGTACCACTTATAAATTCCTCAATCAAAACTGATGATCCATACTTAACAGCTTCTTGCAATGCCTCGATAAGTTCAGATTGAGTACGAACTATAGAGACTCCGACCGATGATCCTTCAGAAACTGGTTTAACCACAGCTGGTATAGGAAATGATCGAAACAATTCTCTGGCAACACCAGTGATGTCATCTCGAATGTCGTTAGATAATATTTCTTTACCTAAAGGAGTTTTTATTCCATGATTTTCAAAAACTTTTCTAGATAAAACTTTATTCATTCCAACCGCTGATGGAAGTGATTTTGATCCAGTCATTGGAAGACCGTGGACTTCAAAGATATGTTGGACAGTTCCATCCTCGCCGTATGCACCATGTAAAGCATTGAAAGCGACATCGAGGCGCATGGCAAGTTGCTTTGGCGTAATAGGCATACCATCTATGTGCCAATTCCCTTTTTTATCTATAAGAATATCTCGTGCATGATATTTATCTGAAAATTTATCTCGGAGACATTTTAAAACATTACCGCCAGTTTGAAGCGATATTTCATATTCACTGCTAGGTCCTCCACGGAGAACACCGACTCTTGTTAGTTGACTCATGTGTATATTATATCAGTAATCAGGCCGCCGTAAACTGTAAATGGCTAATGGAAAATAATTAAAAATCCCTGAAGACCTATGCCAAACTTTGTTTAGTTCGTCTAGCACGATGAAATTTGAGAACGTAGCGATGTGCCTCAGCGTTTAGTCTGATTATTTCCTTTTCAAACTTTTGTGCCAAATTTACATCACCAATTATTTGACTTGCTTTATGTCGCTCATCCTTTGTCACTGCTACTACTGGAATAGAAATTCGTCTTGCTTTTAACACATTGAGAACTGCATTAAGTTGCCCTTCACCGCCATCAATTATCAAGAGGTCTGGGTATGTCCATTCTGTGTGATTAAAACGACGATTGAGAATTTCAACGAGACCTGCAATATCGTTGTTCTGCTGTTTTGAAATATTAAACTTTCGATATTCTGCTGATACAAATTCTCCGTTTATCGAAGTGGTAAATGCGCCAACAACATTCGTTCCGGAAAGGTGTGCAATGTCATATGCTTCCATGCGAAATTCTCGTACCTTATTCGCACTATTTGTATTATTCGCGTCTATTTGCAGATTTGTATTATCTTGCTTGATCAGCGCCATATCATTCACATGATCCAAGGCATATAGAAGTCGTTTAACTTTTTGCGCTTCCTCAAAAGCCATTTCTTTTGCATAAGCATTCATCTCGCGTTCGAGTTTAGTGCGAAGTTGTTTCTTTTTTCCTTCAAAGAAAAGGATTAGGTTAGAAATTGTACGTTGATAGCGTCGCTGATCATCAAACATTAATCGTGGCGACCTACCAATAGCTTGGTAAAATGCATCGTGTCTTGAATCATGTGACTTCGCGTCTTTAAATGGAAACATTTTACGAAGAATTTTTAGGGCTTCCTTAATGAGACCAGAATGAACATATGGACCAAAAATTATTTTGACCTTGAATGTTAATTCGCCTTTTGATTTTTTATTATCAAAATCACGCGCACGAGTCAGGAATACTCTTGGCCAAGGTTCATCAGTTATAACAACATAGTACGAGCTTTTATCATCTCTTTCATCAACATTGTAATGTGGCTGATATTTCTTTATGAGTGCACTTTCTAAAATGATTGCTTCAAGAACAGAGTCAGTCACTTCAAAAGTTACAGTTTTTGCTTTTGTAACCATATCGACAATGCGCGGTCCACGAGTTTTAATTAGATCATTGCTGAAATAACTTTTTGTGCGATCTTTTAGTGATGTGGCACGACCGATATACAGAGGCCTTTTTTGATAATCTCTAAATATATAAACCCCAGGAAGCTCTGGAAATGCTAGTTTTTTTAGCTGTTGACCAATCATAGTTGTAAGAGTATTGTATTCTGGAACCTGATGCAATAGTGTATCAGAAGCACATTTCACAAAAATCGCAAAAACAAACCAAAGGATCACAACATGCAAAAAGCATTACTCGGAATATCTATTACGGCCGTTCCTATTATTGTCACTGTTGGTAGTTTTGTATTCATCGGATTGGTCTTTATCATTGGCACAATCGGCGTGTTTTACAATGATATCTTGATCAGTTCCGAATCTGAAGACCCAGAACATCCGCAAGATATGGAGGTGGAAAAATGAGATTCATCAGACATTTCAAAGAGGATTTTGGTGGCAACCAATCCTACAAATGGGGCATCCCTCTCATGCTTCTAATCATTTTAGGCATCATCGTTACCATGGTTTATGGTGTGATTCGTCTTTGTGCATGAAAATGCCAGTCTTTCACGCTTTCAGACCGGTCGGTTAATATCCGATCGGTTTTTTATTTGATGGCACTTTAGTCAACTAAAGTGAGCTGATTTATTGTTGCCAAGAATGGGTTTACCGACAAATTTGAGGCCACTTTGGAAAAGATGTCCCTCAGCCGGCCATTATATGAGAAAAACTATTTACTTCTTCAACACCTTCTTCAAATATTTTCCAGTGTAAGACTTCTCACTCTTCGCAACATCTTCAGGAGTTCCTTTTGCGACGATATTTCCGCCGCGCTCACCACCTTCTGGACCAATGTCGATGACATAGTCAGCACATTTGATGAGATCGAGGTTATGTTCAATGACGACAACTGTATTCCCTTTCTCAACGAGTTTCTGAAGTATATCGATAAGCTTTTTCACATCTTCATAATGCAAACCAACAGTCGGCTCATCGAGGAGATAAATAGTCTTTTGCATATGCGCGCGATAGAGCTCACTAGAAATTTTAACTCGCTGAGCTTCACCACCTGAGAGCGTCGTAGCTGATTGACCGAGCTTCACATAGCCGAGACCAACATCCATCATACTCGTCAGACGATCTTCAACCGCAGGAATATCTTTGAAGAATTCGAGGGCTTCTTCGATGGTGAGCTCGAGGACTTCGTGAATATTTTTCTTGCGGAATTTTATCTCGAGGGTTTCTTTGGTAAAACGCTTGCCGCCACAGATTTCGCAGGTCACATAAACAGTTGGAAGGAAGTGCATTTCAACGGCTATTTCACCATTACCTTCACAGGCTTCACAGCGTCCACCAGGTCTGTTAAATGAAAAACGACTGGCAGTCCAACCACGCGCGCGAGATTCTGATTCACTGGCAAACAAGTCACGGATATGAGTCCATGAACCTGTGTATGTCGCAGGGTTTGAACGAGGTGTGCGACCTATAGGCGACTGATCGATGAGGATAACGCGCCCAAGGTATTCTGAACCTTTAAATTCTTTTGCATTTACAACTTCGTTACTGCGAACGCGAGCCTCTAGTCTGCGTGCCAAATTTTTATGCAAAATTTCATACATAAAAGAAGATTTTCCAGAACCTGAAACACCAGTGATGACATTCATAACACCAAGTGGCAAATCGACATTGAGATCTTTTATATTGAAGGCGTGACCATTACGAATAATGATTTTACCTTTTGGTTCACGACGACTGTGTGGCACAGGTATCCTCATCTCACCACGGAGATATGCGAGTGTGAGAGACTCTTTGCCACCGCCCTTTGGTAGAGTCTTGGCCGTGAGGAGTTCATCGAGATAACCAGCAACGACAACTTTGCCACCATGAACGCCAGCGCCTGGGCCAATGTCGACGATATAGTCTGAGGCATACATCGTGTCTTCGTCGTGTTCGACGACAATTATAGTGTTGCCTATATCGCGGAGATGCAGGAGGGTTTTGATGAGTTTATCGTTGTCTCTCTGGTGGAGACCGATAGTTGGTTCGTCGAGGACATAAAGTGCGCCAACAAGTCCTGAACCAAGCTGTGATGCGAGACGGATACGTTGAGCTTCACCACCTGAGAGAGTGTGCGCACGACGATTGAGCGTGAGGTATTCAATACCAACGTTTATCATGAAAGAGAGACGAGCGTCAATTTCTTTGAGGACGACTTTGGCAATTTCTTTTTCGGAGTCAGTGAGCTTGATATTTTCAAAATAAGTGACGGCCTTTTCGATAGACATGTTCACTACATCGACGATGTTCTGCTCGCCGATCTTCACGAACAATGCTTCAGGGCGGAGACGCGCACCCATACAGGTCTTACATGGATCATCAGAAAAGATTGTTTCTGTGCCGAGGCCATTACAAGCAGTACATGCACCATATGGTGAGTTGAAAGAAAAAAGTCTTGGCTCTA
>CAIUUK010000003.1 GCA_903902315.1 uncultured bacterium
AACTACTCAATCAAGTAATTAAAACATCACTCTCTTCAGTTAAACGTACCCTTGATCGTATGGGACTCTTGAAGAAGAGAAGCATATACAAGAGGTATCATCCGCACCAGGACCGTCCACAAGCCCTGAAACCAGGCGATTTAGTGGAGATAGATACAATACATCTCATGGTTGATGACAAAAGACGAATATACATATATGTACTCATTGATACATATTCAAGATGGGTATACGTAAAAGCGTACGAGAAAATTGGTGGAAGAAACAGTTTAGAATTTGTGAGAGAGGCACAACGAAATGCACCTTTCATATTTCAAATGCTTCAATCAGACCATGGACCAGAATTTGGTGATTGGTTTGTTGAGCAAGTCAAAAAGAATCACCGATATACTCGTATTGGCAAACCAAATGACAATGCACACATCGAACGATTTAATCGAACTCTGCAGGAAGAATGTGTCGATCGTATTCCAAGAAACGTGTACGCACTAAATCGAGCTTTGAAAATATATTCCGAATACTACAACAATCAGCGACTCCATATGGGAATTTCACTTTTGGCACCAGCACAATTAATCACAAAGTGATGCGAAGCTATTGACTAGGAAACGTCTAGTCACGCAAGTTCGATTCCTCTACCCATCAAGCAAAAATACACTCTATGCAGAGTCAAAATATCCTTATATTATAGCGTCTCGAGTGTCACTCGACTTGGCGGGCCTTGTGGGTAGATGTTGGAACCTTTCTAGAATCCGCCGTTTAAATAACGGAGCAAAACTAGAGCGCTTCTTTCTTCCCCAATTCTCCCATCCAAACACATCTTTTTGACCTCTTCTTTACTGAAAGTCTGAACCTGTATATCCTCCCCTTCCTCAAGATGCTGGCTCGTTTTCAAAAAATCTTTTACTAAAAAGTAAAATAGATCCCAGACGACGGTAGCGCCACAAATTGACCGGTGCAGAAAAGATATATCTTTAACATCAATACCGACTTCTTCGGAAGCTTCTTTGATCGCCGCTTTCTTTGCAGCCTCTGAAATATCAACGTACGATCCGAGTGCGGCATTGTATTCATCGAGAGAATCATAGACCTTGCCGCCCGGCAAACGGTAATCATACCCTCCGGTTTCGTGTCGAAATTCCTTAGTTAAAAGGATCTCATCCCCTTGAGAAATTATCAATCTTACTCCCGGCGATCGGCGAGCAAATTCAAGATTTTTGATTTTTCCGTTTTGATCAACGTCTTTCTGAACGACCTCGATGATCTTACCCTTGTGAGTTATTTTTTCCATTGGAAACATTATACCAGATTTATAAAACGTCAGCGGACCTTGTGGGTGGATGGTGGAACCTTTTCACAACAACTAGACAAATCCGACTAGGCGAGTATATTGACTTCAGATGAAAACTAAAAACTCAAACCCTGTCCGGTTTCTTAAGGGAAAATCCGTTGAACCGATTATTCTCTTGTATTTTCACATTAACCACCTCAAACAGCTTTACCGCCAGGGGTGGCTACGAAAAGGACGCGATATTCCAAAATCACGATGCGAAAGTGTTGCTGACCACACTTTTGCAATGTCGATACTTGGACTTCTTGTCTGCGACCTTTATTTTTCACATCTTGATTGTTTGAAAGTTCTCAAGATGTGCCTCACTCACGAGCTCGGTGAAATTATCAATGGTGACCCTAAGTCGCCACGAAATAAAATTGCCAAGCGGTCGAAGTATATCGCTGAACGCTCCGCGATTATTTACCTACTTAAAGACTTCCCTAATGCCGACGAGTATCTGAAGCTATGGGAGGAATTTGAAGAAGGTAAAAGCCAAGAAGCCAAACTGGTCAGACAATTGGACAAGTTGGAAATGGCGCTCCAAGCGAAGATTTACTCTTTGCAACACAGAAAAAATCTGCAAGAATTCCTTGATGATGTCCGTCTTCACGCCGGTCTCCGTCTTGTCGAAACATTCCGCCAGGGTCTTCCATCCAAGGGTGAGACCTTCCTCGAGAGGGATGTTCACCGAGAGGTCCATCATGCGGTTCTCGAAGAGAATCCCGTATTTCAGGAGCTTTTCATCCCAGGA
>CAIUUK010000004.1 GCA_903902315.1 uncultured bacterium
AGCTGTTAACCTTTAATTAATCGATGCGACTTTTATGATTTCCATCATCATCCCAACATATAACGAAGAGAAGTATATAGGCAAAAGCACAAAATGTTTCAAAGAGAAAATGACCCTTCCTCACGAAGTGATTGTTTGTGATGATAAAAGTACTGATAAAACAGTAGAAGTTGCAAAACAGTATGCGGATGTTGTGCTGACTACTATTACTAAATGGCCAACAATTGCTACAAACAGAAACAACGGTGTTAAATCAGCTCATGGTGATATTTATGTATTTATAGATGGTGATAGTTACATCGAAGACCCTGACGAATTTTTCACACGAGCACTCAAAGATTTTGAAGACCCGAGAATAGTAGCTCTCACTGGCGCACTAGATATATTTCCTGAAGTCAAAACTTGGGGCGATGTTATCATGTACAAAATTTTCAATTTCGTTCATTTCATAAAAAACAATATTTTGCATAGTGGTGAATCATCAGGAAAATTTCAAATGATTCGTAAAGAAGCTTTTGAAAAAGTTGGTGGTTTCCCAGCGAATCTTGTTACTCGTGAAGATGGAATAATGTTCAATAAACTAGCAAAAGTTGGCAGAACTCTATATGACGGTAAACTCATCATCTACCACAACGGTCGCAGAGCTCATAAGTTCGGTTGGCCGAAACTCCTGACTATATGGATGATTGAGACATTTTGGGTTGCAGTATTTAAAAAATCTCGTTTAAAGGAGTGGGTTGCGATACGATAGTATCATCACAATTAAATATAAATAAAATGAAAGTCTCTGTAGTCATACCAGCACATAATGAAGAAAAAAATATATCTAAAACCATAGAAGCCCTTTTGGCACAGGATTATCCAAATTTGGAAATAATAGTCGTAGATAACGCTAGTATTGATAAAACAGCTGAAGTTGCGAAAAAATTTGAAAATAATTCAGTAACGAATAGTAATATCAGCAATGTTACTTTGAAAGTTGTTCATGAATCAAAAAAAGGTCTTCTTCAGGCGCGCGAGCGTGGTCGCAAAGAAGCGACGGGCGAAATTATTGTAAACATGGATGCTGATTGTTTGCCACTTCCAAATCACATTACTCGTGGCGTTGCCCATTTTAATGCTCAAAGCAAAATAGTTAATCCAAACAAAACCATAGTTGCTGTGACTGGTCCGTATGATTATCATGATGGACATCCGATATTTAGACGAGCCTCTCTTTCAATGCAAAAATATATTTATCGATTTGTTAGCCATTTTTTGCAACTTTCATTTGTTAAAAATGGTGCGGTTTTAATTGGTGGTAATAATTTTATTCGTGCAGATATTCTAGAAAAGGCTGGTGGTTATAATGTTGACATCACTTTTTATGGTGAAGATACTGATACAGCTAAACGCATCGCTCCGTTCGGTATGGTTCATTTTGATCCACATCTTTCAATAATGACCTCGGCTCGTAGATTCAAGGAAGAAGGAAATGTAAAAATAACATTCAAATACCTCTTTCATTTTTGGAAAACGATTTTTTCATCAACCAAGAGACTTAACAGATAATAAAAAAATCGTCGAGGTTAATCAGACGATTTGCGAGAGGAGGAATTTATTGGTGTGCGAGAATATAGCGACAACGAATGAAAAGTGCTACGCCGACACCAAATGTTACTGCTAGAGCATTCAATAGCCCTGGAATAGTCACAGGCCACCAGCTTGGTCTCAAGATTGTAATTAGCAAGTGATTGCCAATTGCAATATGAAATGTGACCAGTATTGATACGACTACCAAGAATGTCGGATCGATATGGCTCGTGCAGAAGTAAAACAGAACAATGAATGTTAGAACGCAACTCATATACACGAGATGCACCCAACCGGCTGAGGTTAAATAGCCGTTCCAGGCCAAACAGTCAGGCATTTTATTCTTTGACCAGAGGAAATGGAATGCCGCGGTAATTACAAATACCAATACAATTAGTTTCCAATGTTCTTTGTATGACCATTGTTGACCATACAGGCTCAACATGGCAACCACTAGTGGTGTAATGATGAAAAAATCACCCCATGAAGCACCGAAGTGTGTGATCCATGGCATACCGTTCTGGTGACCTTTCAGTATCATCTGTTTTGGCGAAAACATACCGTCGTTGTAGGCTAAGATGCCTTCTATCACTACAAGTATGTTCAAACATACACCGATCATTATAACTACAGACTGCATAGTGCTCCTTTTTTGAGTTGTTGTTTGTTTAATCTCGTTTAATGTATTTCAACGAGCGTTTGCTAAATTGACAATAACATAATAGTAGGCATTATGTCAAAAATTCACACTTGCTAGTAAATACACCTTTTGTTACAATAGTTCATATACTTAACTATTTATATTATTAACTATGTCAATAAAGCCACGTAATATAGCTTCCGAAGCAAATAAAAACGATATCGCTTCCCTTTTGGTATCGTTAACCCGTTCACTCTATAGGACGATGCGTTCAGCATCTCCTAACTGCTCATTTCTGGAGATGAAAACCTTGAGCATAGCCCACGAACTCAAAAACCCTTCTATGAAGGATATTTCTGATGAGCTTGGTATATCATCACCTGCAACAACAGCTATCATTGATCGCCTCACGGAAGACAAAGCAGTCATTCGAACTGAAGATGAAGACGATCGTCGCATGACTCGTATAGCTCTTACTTCTTTAGGAAAAAAACTGTACGAAAAGAATAGGGGGGTCATTTATGACGCGATTAATGAGAGAGCTTCGAATTTAACAGATGAAGAGTGTTCCGAATTGACAAGAATTTTACAAAAATTACAAGCTAGCCAAACTAATCAAGTATCAAAATAAATATATGCATAATCACAAACATAGACACATTATTCTCATCAGTATAGTATTAATTGCAATTATTCTAGCCTTTGTAATTTACCTTTTCTCAAGACATACAGAATCCTATAGTTCAGAGACTGTAACGACTAGAGATTTGACGGCTATTGTTCGTGCAACTGGAACAATATCACCTGATCAAAGTTCATCACTTTCCTTTAGTACTCAAGGAAAAATCCAGGAAGTGCTTGTACATTCTGGAGATATAGTTAATAAAGGTGACGTTTTAGCTAGACTCGATTCTCGCACCATCCAAGCACAACTAGACGGTGCCATAGCTGACCAAGCATCAGCTGAAGCTCAATTAAGCAAAGTTGAACAAGGTGCACGACCAGAGGAGGTGGCTTTGTATTCACAAAAATACTCAGATGCATCATTAGCTCTCATGGTTGCTATGAATAATACATATCTCCAGACGACTGATGCAATAACAAATAAATCTGACGCACTATTTACAAATGGAAACAGTGTTAACCCAGTTATAAACATTCACACACAAAGCCAAACGGAATATACAAACATAAACACAGAACGCTTAGGTCTTCGTGATGAATTAAATGTTTGGAAAAATTCACTGGCTATATTATCAACTAGTATTTCAACTTCTTCAAATTCTCTTGAAACTGCACGAACAATCACGACAAAATCAATCGCTTCAGCTCAGGCATTTTTAAATGATCTCGGTGCAATTACAAATAATCTTTCTACTGGTAATTCTGGTTTATCACAAAGTGTGATCGATTCTTATATGTTAGTGGTTAATGGCGCCAATCAAGAGGTTACAGGTGCAAGTAATTCATACACTACAGCAGATGCAACTTGGAGTAGTGCTCGTGATAATCTAACACTTGAAAATGCTGGCTCAAGAACTGAAGATATTTCAGTCAGTTCTGCAATATTAGAAAAGGCACAAGCTGAAGTCGAAGGTTATCAAAGTGCTCTTTCTCAAAGTGTAATCTCAGCTCCATTCGACGGAACAATTACTGATGTAAATATGAAAATTGGCGAGGTGGTTGTGCCGGGTATTTCAGCAAATGAAAGTATAAATATTATTAGTACAGACATATTCAATATTGACACCTATGTTCCAGAAAATGCTCTAGGCTCATTAAATATCGGAAATCCTGCACAAGTGACTATGGATGCATATGGTTCAGGAATCGTATTTCCTGCACATGTATATCTAGTTAGTCCTGCAGAGACTGTCATAAATGGCGTAAATTCATATAAAGTAACATTGAGATTTGATCAACCAGATAATCGTATTCGCTCTGGTCTTACGGTAAATATTGTTATCACAACAGCCACTACAACTAATTCACTTGCTGTGTCAGCACGATCTATAATTACTAGAGATACTCAAAAATTTGTACTACTAAAAAGTGCTAGTGGAAATTTTAATCAGCAACTCATTATGACTGGCATAACAAGTTCTGATGGATATACGCAGATACTGAGTGGTTTAAATGAAGGAGACTTAATAGCTAATTTCTAATAAATTATGAAGAAAATAACTGAAAATATCTGGGTTACAGCATCACTTCTAGGTGTCCTAGTAATTGGAGGAACAGCCGGTGTAACATATTGGATTATCTCATCTGGTCGCATCTACACAGATAACGCTATCGTTTCAGCTTCTGTTACAACCATTTCTCCTTCGAGTTCTGGAATTCTCCAGGAAATATATGTAAATGTTGGAGACATAGTTGGACCAGACACGGTTGTTGCACGAGTTGGAAATGAATTACTTAAAACCACAACACAGAGTATTGTCACACAAACAGATGATGTAATTGGGACCACCGTTTCTCCACAGACAGCAGTTGTCAGTGTTGTAAATCCTAACGATCTTCGAGTAATTGCTCATATAGATGAAGATAAAGGGTTAAGCTCGATTAAACTTGGCCAGCAGGTTGTATTTACTGTCGACGCATTCGGTTCACGAACATTTCAGGGTGTAGTTGATGAGGTAAGTCCAACGGCACACCAGAATGATGTAGTCTTTAACATCTCAGATAAACGCCAGACAAATCAATTTGATATAAAGATTCGTTTTGATGTCACGGCATATCCAGAAATTAAAAATGGTATGTCAGCAAAAGTTTGGATATATCAGTAACATAGAGGTCTGACCTCTTGGAGGTTGAACCTCTCTAACTCATGAAAACTACGAATTTACAATGGATGGTGCTGGCGACGGTTATTGTTGGTACCTTTCTAGGTCGTCTCGATCAAACGATTGTGAATTTGGCATTACCAAAGATGATTAGTGATTTTGGTGTGACCGTTTCTACGGGCGCTTGGATTGCCACAGCATATATCATCGCCAACGCTGTTTTCGTGCCAATTTGGGGCAAATTAGGTGATACGGTAGGTAGAAAGCGAGTCTATATTCTAGGTTTCGTTATGTTTATCATTAGTTCAGTTTTCGCAGGTTTAGCTTGGAACTTCGGTTCAATGATCTTTTTTAGAGTAATTCAGGCTATCGCTAGTTCGGCTGATTATCCTACAGCTATGGCTATCATCGCTGTAACATTCACTGATAATAAAAAGCGTGCTCAGGCTTTAGGTATTTGGTCTTCAGCATTTGCTGCTTCTGCTGTTCTCGGGCCACTTATAGGTGGACCACTTATCGATCTTTTCAACTGGCGTGCAATTTTCCTACTCAACCTCCCTGTTGGACTTATCGGGCTTGCTATGGCACTCGCATTTATTAATGAATCAGTTTCTGAGAAAAAATCGTATCGGTTTGATTGGTGGGGTGCAGTTACTTTAGGTGTAGGATTGGCTTCATTGGTTCTCTTGCTAGACAAAGGAAATGAATGGGGTTGGTTATCATCAAATGCACTTATCTCCTATTTTGTCATAACTATCTTCTCGGCCCTATTTTATAGAATCGAACGAGACCACGATGATGCTATTGTTGATTTTAAATTTTTCAAAAATTCAACCTTTGTAACAGCGTTAACAAACAACTTTATAGTTTTTATGGGCATGATGGGTAGTGTATTTCTTATTCCTATTTTTGCACAAACATTCCTCGGCATGTCAGCAACAAAGGCTGGTTACCTATTTATCCCTATGGCCGTTGGATTTATGTTGTCTGCACCTATCGGCGGTCGCCTTATAGGTAGAGTCAAACCTAGTATTATAATTTTCTTTAGTACAATTGGTGCGGCTATCGGTATATTCCTTTTTTCAGTTTTACTAGACCCACGATCAGGACCTTGGGATATTATGATTCCACTTTCAATCATGGCTTTTAGTCTCGGATTTGCCATGGCACAACGCACAAGCCTCATTACAAGTAGTGTACCGACGGCAGAAGTTGGAGTAGCTTCATCTATTTTGGCTCTGGCACGCAATATTGCTGGAGCATTTGGAATTGCTATATCGAGCACGCTCGTCACTACACTTTCAAATAATAAGCTTATGGCAATAGCACAAAATAGTACCATTCATGCCACTTCAGCGCTCAGTGTTGGTCAGGCTATAGGTCTCATGGAGCTCAAAGCTCAGGTTTCTGCTTATGCAACAGTGTTTGAGATATCCTCGATGATAGTCCTAGTTGGCGCAATTGCTGCACTATGGATTAAAAGTAATCCAAATCTATATACCAAAAAAGACGACCAGGCTGAATCTGTAATCGTCCTTGATTAGATTAATTAAAATATAATATTTACTGTTCTCGCAGAGCGTTAGCAACAGATTGTTTTTGAGAGTCCGTAACAACAACCTTTGAGGCTTTAAGTTGAGTCGTAACACTAGTAATATCCTGCTGTGTCACTTGAACAGAAGAATTCATAAGTAAAGAAGCGACTTCGTTGCGTATAGCATCCTGACTATTAATCACTATTGGTGCCGGCTTCGCACCACCAGTAGTCCATAGGTAAAGTAGTACAATTATAGCTCCAATTGAGAGTAGAATGATTAGCATATTCAACAGGCGATGCTTCTCACCGGTCGTCATTGGCACTTGAGGTATAGGATTTTGATTTAATGTGTAGGTGTTGTTCATAGTCTTTACTTATTTTAAGTAGACTAGTTGATAACAGTTAGCGGTGCGACACAGTAACCAGTACTTTGTAGATCTGTACCATTTACACTTGTGAAGTAACTGACGAGTTGGTATCCGTTACTGCAACCAAACTGACTTCCATAATCTAGACCCGCAATTATTCTGTTCTTACAAAACGCTGCGCCAGTTGCTGTATTATTAGTATTAGCAACTTCAGTTCCTAGTGCATAAACTCCAGTCCAACCTCCTTCACAACCATAATATGTCTTACCGTTATATGTAAGCATATCCCACATAACCTTTCCATATGAATGAATAACATTTGAACCACCTGGTGACCAAACGGCTGTACCATCACCACTTGAACTAGCTGTGAGTACATAACCAGCAGGTGCTGAACCTGGATTAAATACAAATGGACCACCAGCTATTCCAAAGCCACCATTAATTTGTAATGAACCTCCAGTCTTAG
>CAIUUK010000005.1 GCA_903902315.1 uncultured bacterium
AGGTCAGTGTTATGTGGATATTGAAAAGAAAAATCCAGATGGAAGTTATTCAAAGGTTTACAGTTCAGGGTTGATTGTAAATAGGACGGGGTTGATTAATGCTGATTTTGAGGTGTAGTTGCTGTAATGAGTTGTTATATGGCGTTGGTGTTGCGTTTTTTAAGCGTTCATGTATAATGTTCTGACTATGGAATTTGCAGTTATACAAACAGGCGGCAAGCAGTATACAGTCTCAAAAGGAGATACTATCTCTATTGAGAAGATTTCGGCTGTTGCTGGCAAAGAATACAGTGAAGGTGACAAGGTTGTTTTTGATCATGTCCTCCTCGTTGATAACGGCAAAGACACTACTATTGGTACACCTTACATCACTGATGCTGCAGTCAAAGGTACGATCACTCAGATCGGCCGTTCAGCAAAGGTTATCGTTGTTAAGTATAAGCAAAAGAGTCGTTCTGGTTGGACTCGTAACGGTCATCGCCAGCCTTTCTTCAAGGTGAAGATTGATTCACTAAAATAGAGATTGGTAATTAGAGATTAGAGATTAGAAAGCGCAAAAAATAGAAAAGTCCCCAGTGGGGATTTTTTGTTTATTATCATCAACTGATTGTCTTACGTCTAACGAAACATATTATCCATACAGCAAAATTACCTGTTACTAGAATAATTGGGTATATAACAGTTAAGAAGTTATAGTTTTCAATTGCTATAAATGAGAGGATATTAACTATTGTCATAGTTGCCCAGAACCAAAGTGTTTCGCTAAAAGGATCTCTAAATGATTTTCTGAATGTAGGTATATAACCTATGGCGTCAATTGTTGCGACAATGATAACTGAAAGTAAAGCATTGTGCAGTATCCACCACACGGCAATTGCGAATAAAGCAATAATCAATGTGACTGTATCACTTTTTGTTATGTCACGTGTCCCATATTTGAAACAAAGAATGAAGATTATAGCTACAAGTATGGTTCCAATAGATAAAGATAATGCACCAAAATTAGCACCACCATATAGAGCGGCAATAGTTGCTGTACCTTGTGTTATACCCCATATTAACCAGGTATAAAGGTGTGGAGTAGTTTTCTTTTTAAATATATCTTTAAAATAGGGATAATAGCCTATTAAAGTTAATATTCCAGCAATAATTCCAAAAGCTATCTTAATGTTCATAATATTATTTTCTATTACTCAAGGCATTCCTGATCGTCTCACTATCTGCGTATTCTAGTTCAGCGCCCGTGGAGAGACCTCGGCCGAGAACGGTCACTACAGTTGACTGAAGTGACGAGTTTTGGCTAACAATATTCTTGAGGGCGTCACGCACAATATTAGCTGTATGCTCGCCGTCTGGTGTTGTATCCAAGGAAAGAATGATCTCCTTGAGTTGAGCTTTTGGTGCTGAAGTATTTGAAACACGCTCAAGAAGTGTTCGCAATCGGATCCTCTTTTCAGGTTCTTTATCGAGGATTGGCACCGTGCCACCTAATATGAAATAAAGACCTTTGTATGTGCCGCTTTTTTCGATGCTTTCAAAGTCAGAGTCACGTGCCACGATCATGAGGGTGCTTGTATCGCGTGAAGGGTCGGCACAGACTGAGCAGAGGTTTGAGATTAGAGATTTGAGATTAGAATTCGTCACAAAAAGGCGATGACATTGAGGGCATTCTGAAGTGGCCTTACGAACCTCTTCTATCAGCTTGATGAATTCGTTTATCGAAGCAGGGGATTTGCCTAGGAGATAATATACGAAACGGCGAGCTTGGCGAGGGCCAATGCCAGGGAAATGGGCGAATAGTTCTTCGAGACGGTGTAGGGAGTCCATAAATAGAGATTAGTAATTAGAGATTTGAAAATGAATTAGTCTTAGTTATAAGTCCTTGTAACAACTTGTAGGCAGTATCTATTTGCAAGCTATTTTCATGGTATTCTTTTTCAGATATATATGCAATATCTCTTGAAAGTATAAGCTGGTTCTTTAATTCGCTAATTGATCCTCTGCTTTGATAGTAAAAATGAGCTTTATCTTTAAATGTTCTTCTACCAAAACCCTCGGCAATATTTGATGTAATCGAGACAGCCGATCTTCTCATTTGGCTAATTAGTCCAAATAATTCATCTTTTGGAAATTTTTTAGTTAATTTATATATACTGATCACTACCTTATGTGATTCCTGCCAAGTGAGTAAGTCAGTGAAATTTTCAAGTTTTCTTTCCTGCATTTTCAAATATCTAATCTCTAATTACTAATCTCCTGTGATTTACTCAAACCCACCAAAATCGGCCTTCTCCATAGACATGAAGGTTGTTTTCTTGCTATCGAAGAATAGTTTGGCGATGCCGGTTGGACCATTACGATGTTTTTCGATAAGGATTTCAGCTTCCTCCTTCTTTCCACCTTGATCGGCGTCGGCTTCACGGTGGATAAACATGACGACGTCGGCATCCTGCTCGATAGAACCAGAGTCACGGAGGTCGGATAGGCGAGGCTTGCCACCACGCTGTTCGACAGCACGAGAAAGCTGTGAGAGTGCGAGCACTGGAACCTCTAGTTCACGAGCTAGGTTTTTGAGGGCGTGGGAGATCTCGGTTATCTGCTGGACAAGGTTATCATTGGCATTTTTCGTTGGAATAATGAGCTGGAGATAGTCGACGATGATGAGGCCTAGTTTGCCCTCGTTTTTGAGACGACGTGCCACAGCGCGCATTTTGAGGATGTTATTACCTGGTTGGTCATCGATATATATAGGAGCCTCTGAAAGCCTTGAAATAGCCTCACCAATGGCTTTGAAGTCATGGTCGACTGAAAGGTTGTGACCAGTTCGAATCTTCCATGAATCGACTTGAGACTCAGCTGCGAGCATACGGTCTACGAGCTGTTGCGAGCTCATTTCAAGTGAGAAAATAGCGACTGGAACTTTGTGGTTGATGGCGGCTTTGCGGGCAATGTCGAGGGCGAGGGAAGTTTTACCCATACTTGGTCGAGCGGCGAGGATGATGAGGTCGGATTTTTGGAAACCGGCGAGCTTGTTGTCGAGTTCGATAAAACCAGTTGGCACTCCGCGGATTTCACCACTGGTTTTGTGGAGGTGATCAAGGCGCTCCCAAGCTTCGTCGAGAGTATCTTTGAGTGCGACGAATTTGTTTGAACCAGAGATGTTGGTGACTGAGTAGAGAGCCTTCTCAGCTTTTTCGAGAATTTCGTGGAGGTCGGCTTCTTCGTCGTAACCGAGGCCAGTGATCTCCTCGGCGGCTTTGAGAAGTTCGCGCATGATGTGTTTATTACCGACTAGTTCAGCATAATGGTGAGCATTGGTCGATGAAGGCACTGAGTTTATGAGTTCACTCAGATATGCCATGCCACCGACGTTCTCGAGGAGGTTCTTTTCTTTGAGGCGTGAAGAGACTGAGAGGAGGTCTATCGGAGTATTTTTGCTATGGAGTTCAAAGAGTGTGTTCCAGACATGTTTATGTTGATTGGAGTAGAAGGCGCGGTCATTTACCAAGTCCATGATGTCGTGCATCACTTCAGGGCGGATCATCACTGAACCGAGAAGGGCCTTTTCTGCTTCGAGTGAATGTGGCGGAATCTTGAGGTCGCGAGCTTTGAGGTAAGGTGATGTGGTGGCCATGGCACATATTTTAGCATGAGTATCGGTGGAAAATATTAATTTGCAGCGACCAAAAAGGGGAAAGGCTGGGGATAATGTGAGTGTGGTAAAATGTCTGTAAGGAAGTTTCGTGCAAGTCGGAGGAAATGTCATCACTTTAACAGTGAGACTATATGGAAGTAGTATATTGGGGTGAAAGAACTAAAAGGTTTGTTAGGAGTCTCGATAGAGAAGTTAAGATAGAGGTTGGTAATGTTATTGATTTGCTAGTCCAAGAGGGACACATGATTGAAATGCCTGACTCAAAGAGTCTCGGAAAAGGTCTGTTTGAATTACGAATTCAAGGAAGGGTAAAGGTCAGAGTGCTTTATATTTTTCATAATAATAAAGCATATATTTTGCATGCGTTTATTAAGAAAACATGGAAGATACCACTTCAAGATATTCGCTATGCTAGACAGATCCAAAGTGAGGTTATCAGGCTTGCTTAATATAACATATAAGTTATAATCAATTTACTATGAAAATACAGACAACTACACATGAAGAATTTATGAAGGAGCTTCTCAGTGATCCAGCTACCAAGAAGATCTATGATGAAACTCGGGTGCAGGCTAAAATTTATGCAGCTCTAGTTCGTGAGCGTATTCAGCATAAACTCACTCAAAAACAACTGGCAAAAAAGATTGGCATCGCTCAGTCAGCTTTGGCGCGCTTTGAGTCTGGCAGAGGCAATCCAACTCTTTCATTTCTACAAAAAGTCACTTCGGCATTAGGTTTGAAGTTGGTGGTGATGTAATAAAAAACCATGTGATTTGTCAGTTCACATGGTCATGTTCGGTTCAATTTTTAGGCGGTAGCCAGCACTTTTTCTTCAGGGTCAAAGAATTCTGAAGGATAAATCGGTGCACTAGGCGTTGTCGTTGGTTCACTGTGGCATTTAGTGCAATACAGTTCACCTACAACGACCACGTCACCACGACCGCCACAGGATGATTTGAAACCCTCTTCCCAGACAGATCGACTTTGTTGTCTGACATATATTGGGCTACCACCACAGGCGGTATGAATTAGTGGGCCACCCGGTTTTCCGTCTTTCCATTCAGTTTGACCTTTTAATCGGTCCCAACTTTCTTTGGTAATGTTCATAATTTCCTTTTAGTTGATGTTTCCTAGATTAGATACTACATCTGTTGTATAGGATGTCAATCATGGTTGCTTTTTCTCTAAAAATGTGATATCTTGCACCAACTTATGACCGCCTCCAACGCTCACAATCACAGCTCAAATCCCCGCAGAAATAAACCTGTTCATGGCGAAGACCGTCTGATCGTCAAAGGTGCGCGCACACACAACTTGAAAAACATCACGGTGGAGATGCCACGTAACACCATGATTGCAATCACGGGTCTTTCGGGTTCTGGAAAGTCATCACTTGCTTTTGATACTATATTTGCTGAAGGTCAGCGTCGTTATGTGGAGTCACTTTCTGCTTATGCGCGTCAATTCCTCCACAAGATGCAGAAGCCTGATGTCGATGAGATTATCGGACTTTCACCAGCTATTTCTATTGATCAGAAATCTCGCTCGAACAACCCTCGCTCCACGGTGGCGACCATCACAGAGATATACGACTACATGCGTATCCTTTTTGCGCGTGTCGGTAAGCCTTACTGTCTCACTTGTGACCGACTCATTCATCGTATTTCGAAAGAAGAAATTCTCCAGACTGTCCTCAAAACTATCACTGATAAATCTACACGTGACAAAAAAGTTTTTGGCGTAGAAGTCAGCGCTGCTAAAGTTGGTATATATGCTCCAGTCGTCGTCGGCCGCAAAGGCGAATACTATCAGCTCCTCTATGACCTCCTTGGCAAAGGCTATGAACGCGTACGCATAGATGGTGTGCCTCATAAGCTCCGCGATCAGATTATCCTTGAGAAAAATAAAAAGCACGATATCGATGTTTTGGTTGACGAGATATTTGTGAGTGAATTTCAGAATAAAAAATCAGTAAAAAATAAAGATAATGAAGACGATAAAAATACTACGCAAGCTGATAACGCCAAAGAGCGTCTTTCTGAAGCCTTGGAACGAGCTATTCATGAAGCCGAAGGTCTCATAAAGATCGCGTATCCAGGCCAAGTTGATACAACTGGCGAAGGTGACACGCTCATGTCTGTGAAGTTCATGTGTCCATACGATGGTTTTTCATATCCTGAGATAGAGCC
>CAIUUK010000006.1 GCA_903902315.1 uncultured bacterium
CCGCCATTCAATGTTCGAAACACTGTCGAAGTATTATATTCAGTTGAAGTTGAAATGGTAACTGTTACGCCATCAGCCACAACTGTCCACCCAATCAAATTACGAGTTGTAGTTGTTGTAGCATTATAGTAACGAGTTTTTACTCCTGAAACTGTACCACTCGTATCTGAAGTATCACCATAAAATACAGCACTACCTAGAATATGATATGTATTTGTCGACGTGGCATTGAATGTACTGTTGTATTTGACTGTACCAGTGTTAGAACTACCGCCGTTGAATGTAACACTTCCATTGATTGTTCCGTGGTTAACAGCAGTACTATTGAATGTTGCATTTCCATTGATGAGAACTGTTGTAGAAGCGCCTGCTGTACTTGTAAACGATACCCCTATTGAACCAGAGTTAATCAACGATGGTTGTGTCCAAGTATCTAGATTCACAATTGGCGCATTTGTACCAAGAATAGTAACTTTGTCTATATTATTTGGCACACTATTTGCTGGAACACTGTGAGTTACATCTGTAAACCAGTTTCCAACTGTTGACCAGTTTGCATCAGAACCCTTGTAGAAATATAGCTGACGAGATTGAGCTAGAGTAAATGATTGAGTTGAAGTTGTTGCTACTGCATTTGAATTATCCAAACCTCTTATAGCCAATATCTGCTGACCATAGACAGTTGGCTTTGGAATATTTGATCCGGTACCAGTACACGCCGTTCCATACCATTTCTCAGATCCAGACCAACTTGTACCATTCCAATCAGTAGTTGTTCCAAATGAATACTGACAACTGTGGAAATTATAGCCCCCTTGACCTTGATTCCAAGTAACATGCGGTGTCCATGAATTTGTAATTATTTGATTACTCGTAGGGCTATCGATAGTTATAGTCGGAGGAGGAACAACACCGTATCTAAATGCGATGGTTGAAGTAGCGACTACAGTATTACTACCATCCTGAACTCTCATAGCCATCGTCGTACTACCAGTCACTGCCGGTGCCACAATATTTGAACTACCACTTGAACAGTCGACCGTTTGCCAATTCTCAGAGGTTCCACCATCGTTCCAGTCTGTACTTCCATTCCAATCTGAAGCATTACCATATGAATACTGACACATTGAAGGATCAGGTAAATGAGCAGTAGTAAATGCAGGAGACCATGAACCAACAGGAACAACCTGACTTACAGTTGGTGAAGTAATAGAAATCGAAGGTGCAGGAGGAAGGTAACTGAATGTCACAGTTGAAGCCACAATCGGATTACTTGAAACATCGAGCGTTCTAACTGCCAATGTAGTACCGACAGTCTGCGCTGGAGTTGGAATATCGGAACCATTAGTGCCACAGTCTGTCGTTGTCCAATTCTCAGATGTTCCGCCATCATTCCAGTCTGTACTTCCATTCCAATCTGAAGCATTACCATATGAATACTGGCAAGTTGCTCCGTCAGGTTGAGAACCATAAGTTACTGATGGAGACCATGTATCTGTTGTTAAGACCTGTTGATTTAATGTTGGCCAATTGATAGTAACTGATGGTGAAGAGTTTGTACCATAAAGAAAGGCGACCGTCGCCGACGTCAAAGGGCTTCCTCCACCATCGAGCAGTCTTATTGCCAATGTCGTATTCAACTGAACACCATCTTGGATTGGTGGTTCAGGAATATCAGAACCACCACTACCGTTTGAACAGTCAGTCGTTGTCCAATTTTCAGATGTTCCGCCATCATTCCATTCATTTGCACCACTATTCCAGTTTGCAGCATCACCGTATGAATACTGACATGATGTTCCTCCTGGTTGATTGTTTACGGTATACCCTGATCCCCAACCATCCGGAGGAAAGGCTTCATTTTGAGTTGGTGAAGTAATAGAAATCGAAGGACCGACTATAACATCGTAAGTAAAACCTACTGTTGAAGCAATTACTGGATTACCTCCACCATCAAGTAATCTTATGGCTAAGGTGACAGGGTTACTGCTTGGTGCTGGTGGAGCAATATCTAGACCACCATTACCACTCGAACAATCAGTTGATTGCCAATTCTCAGAGATTCCGCCATCGTTCCAGTCTGTAGTACCATTCCAATTCGCTGGATCACCATATGAATACTGACACAATAATGTACCACCAGTAACTGTATACGATGGAGCCCATGAATCAGACGGAAACGTCTCATCTTGAGTAGGTGAATTTATGGTAACTGAATTTAATACAAGTGGTAGATGACAGCTAGAACCATATGTAAACGTTCCTCCATTAATTCCATTAAATACTGTCGTATTAGAATCACAGCTTGCACCAGAAACGTCTAGATTAATACCATCGGCAGTAATTTCCCACGGCTGACCGTATACCGTAAAGTCACGAGTCGTAGGCCCTGATGAATCAGAGTCAAAATAACGATTAGGAAGATTAGCCAAACCACCTTGTGTATACTCGGTCGAATCACCGTGAAAAACTATAGTTCCACTGTAAATAAGACCGTTGACTGTATTGTAGCTTGAATTATAGAAATCAGTTTCACTTTCAAAGATATTTCCATTATTATATGAATCATTCTCAAAATTAACACGACTGCCATAAAGGTTATATGAATCGTTGTGACTAGAATCTAAAAAGAATGCTATGCCATTTAATGTTGCATATACACTCAAATAACTAGTACCATGAAACCCAGCATTTCCATTTAATGTTCCACCGTAGTCATAAGTATCATCAAAGAAAGTAATTCCATTGTTACCAGCATTTATGGTTCCACTATTTACATAACTGGTAAAATTGGGTCCGAGATTTCCAGGATCATGGAATTCGACATTATTTGCCGCGTTTAACGTCAGCCCAGCAGAATTTGGATCCCAAACGGCACTATTACTAAATATGGCACTATTTACACTCGCATCATTTTTACTGACCAAACTAACGTTAGCTTGTATATCAACATTATCCGTAGACCATGGAACATAACCAAATGACCAGTTACTTGCAGTGTCCCAATCACCGTCACCGTTTCCATTATTATTCGTTAAAATATTGAAACAACTCTGATCCAGATTATTTGGTCCACAATGGCCATGATTCTGTTCTATCCCTGTTGCCGTTGCTCCATTAAATAGATCATAAGGACCGAAGGATCCACCATAACCACTATCAGTTGAATTTCCTCCGTTCAAAATCAATAAGCTCGCTGAAGTGTTATCGAGGATAATACCACCAGCAGGTCCACCATCTCCAGTACTATCTGCTCCACTAACATTTACAGTCGCTATGGTCGAATTAGATATACTGACCGTTTGACTTGAATCACTAGGATTTAACAATTGAATCAATCCGCTAGTCGTAAGATTTGTAAGATTGAAACCGTAACCATTTCCAGTAACAGCTGCAAATCCACTCCCCGATTGCGCTGAATAGATGTTAGAGATTTCTGTTGGCGATAGTGCACGATCCCATACAGCGAGTTCATCAATATTACCGGCAAAGTAATTTCCTGGTTCCCCGGCTATTTCTGCATAACCTGTACCCCCCATTGTTGGATCAAGTGTTCCACCTCCAGCAGTTGTGGCCTGAAGTACGCCGTCAACATAAATATCAAAATTTGAACCGTCATAGGTAGCTGTACAGAGATGCCATTGATTATCACTCAGCAATCCCCCGGTTGTACTTACTCCGTACCCATTACCTCCAGCATTTCCCCCAAAACCCAAATCATATTGTGGAGTGATTAGGAACTGGATACCAGCGTTAAGGTTGTTTGTAGCAAAAATCGGAGGATAGTTCGTAGTGCCTGTCGTAGCTTTTACCCAAGCTGAGATGGAAATATATGAAAGATTGGCAACCGGTGTATTTGGAAGGTTTATCTCACTAGGTGAACCAAAGAATCCTAGAGACGTACCGACGGTTCCAGTTTGACTATACGAGATATCCGAATTTACATCATTCCCATCATTTCCATTACCAGATGAATCGTGTATGAGCGCTGAAGAATCATCCATGTGATACAAAAGCACATTGCCAGTCATGTCCATCCAGCCATTGACACCACCATCAGGAAAAGGTGTTGGCGTATGTCCTATCGTAAAGCCTCCACCATCCAAACTAACCCCGCTAGTAGTGATATTACACGTGTTTGATGTCGGCCCAGAAAGTGTATATGTTGTATCAGGTTGATCAAGGTCGCTTGAACAAGTTGTAGTGACAGCATTTGCCGCCGAACTAAATGCAAATAATCCAATACCAAAAACACATGCGAGCAGAGTGTATTTAATTTGTGTCATTGGGAATTTCATAAGTATTATTGTTGATCGCTACTAGTTGCATCTGATGTAGATGAAATGTCTTGAGTTGTAGTTGCAACCGTATCTGTTGTAGTGGCGACATCAATCGTTGTTGTAGCCATTGTCTCTTGAGTGCTTGTTGCCACTATTACTGATACTGAAACTTTTTTTGGCGACTTGGATGTAAATTTACCATGATTAATTTTGAAATTTCTATCAGTAGGTTTTTTTGAGACTATTGATACATGTACTGCAATATATTTTTTCAACTGAGACATAACTAATGGTAAAATGCTTTTATCGATAGTCTGAATATCACTGGTTGATGTTGCAATAATAAGTTGATGAATCAAATCAGTAGAAATAACTGGCGCAAATGTTGCATTGATTGATGTTGATGTTGAAATTATTTTACCGGCACCGATCGGCAAAACCATTTTTGGAGTCTGCGAAGATAGCACTGAAGGTAATGCTGTTTTATTTTTATTCACTTTACTTTGAAAAGCTTGCTGACCAAATATCATATTCAAAATACCGATTTTCAATTGCAAAACATTTTGTTCATTGAAAGATAATTTTGGCGCAACACTAGTCGTGGTGACTGCCAACTTTTTTGCAGATGGAGTCAATGCGGTGTTGGCAACAGGTGCCGAATTTGAAATGTTTGCCAATTGATTCAGCTGACTATTTGAAAAATCTATTGAATCTTGAATCTGTGAATTCAAAATAGCTTTATCACTATCACTCAAATAAACAGCCGAGCTAGATGCTAGTGCTTCGTATTGACTGATGTGACTAGTAATTACTTTTTCAAGCAATGGAATATTTACTTTCCTTGTAACAGGAGTCGAAGTTGCAATTTTTACCGGCTTCTTAACTACTTTTGATTTAGTTACAACCTTAGGCGTAGTAGACGCAACTTTTGGAGTTGTGGTTGCGACTTTGGCATATACTCCATAAGCAGATGTAAGGCTTACTAGTAGTGCTATAACAGATATTGAAACTATTATTTTTTTAATTGATCTGCGCATGTAAAATATAGATATCAATTAGCGAATACTTGTATTTTACCATAGTCAAACTAAATAAAAAATGTGGATAGCATAAGTAACCTTTTCATGACATACTATTGCGACAAACCTACTCATGTACTCTCTCCGAGAAATATTAACTTTGGGCGTGCTATTCTCTTCTCTTTATTTCGAGATATTCATGCTTATAACATACATCGAACACCGCAAAGGTCTAATGTCCCTTTCAAAGACACCTGCACAAATTCATCCTGATTTACCTAGTGTAACCATCATTGTTCCTTGTTTCAATGAAGAAAAAACAGCTGGAAAAACGATTGAATCGCTCCTGGCACTAGAATATCCAACTGATAAACTTTTTATCATGGCAATTAACGACGGCTCCACAGATGGCACAGTCGAGGCATTAAAGAAATATGAAGATCATCCTCAGATAAAAATTATCCACAAAGAAAATGGCGGCAAGCATACTGTGCTCAATATGGGAATCGCGCGTGCGACGACTGAATTTGTAGGTTGTCTCGATGCGGATTCATATGCAAAACCAGATGCTCTAGTAAGAATTATTCGTCAATTTGAGAACCCAAGTGTAATGGCGGTCGTTCCCTCTTTGCACATCTACAAAGCTGAAACACTCATTCAACGCATGCAAAAAACCGAATACTTAATTGGAACTTTTTTGCGAAGCGTTCTAGCCGAACTTCGTGCACTTTATGTCACTCCTGGACCTTTCTCTATCTTCCGCAAAAGCGTCTTTGAGAAAATTGGTTACTACCGTAAAGCTCACAATACCGAAGATATGGAGATGGCATTGCGTATGCAATCGCACGGCTTAAAAATAGTAAGTGCTCATGACGCTGTCATCTACACTTCTTCTCCTAGAACATCACGAAAACTATACAAGCAAAGAGTTCGTTGGACATCTGGTTTTCTTCACAATGTCCGTGACTACAGAAACATGCTTTTAAATAAAAAACACGGACATCTTGGAAGTTTTGTATTACCAATGATGCTCATCTCAGCTGGAAGTGTCATCTTTGTTGTGGCTATGTTTGGTTACGATATTGTTCGAACAATCCATAGCTATATTGTTCACTTCGAAGCTCTAGGTTATAAAATGTTTGAATGGTCATGGCCTTCTTTCAATTGGTTCTTCCTTCACACTTCACCTCTCGTTTTTGCTGGCTTTGTGGCGTTTGGGCTTGTTATTGCTTTTATAATAATCGGCATGAGGCTTGCACATGGAAACAAAGCTCATTTATTTGATGTTGCTTGTTATATATGCTTATATTCAATAATAGCGCCGTTGTGGATTATCAGATCTGTAACAAATGTTGTATTGAGTAAGCAAGCTGTTTGGCGTTAGGATGCGCACTTTATAGATTTTAAGGACTTTATGAACTTTTAACTTATTTTTATGATCAAAGACTGGAAAAAATATGTATTCACATTCGTTATCACTGCGGCTATTTTTATAACCGCTATTGGCATAAGCTCGTGGATTGATGGCAGACGAGTCAATGAGGTCAAAACCATGCAAGACTCTATCTCTTTGAGCATCCTCTCTTCTGAAACCCAGTTCAACCTACTCAAATCAGCTTCCTGTGACGACCTCTTCAGTTCAGATCTTGGCAAAGAGTTAGGAGACATGTCGGACAGACTCTCCTATCTCGAATCAGCGGGCCGTGGCTTGGACGCAGATGTCGTCACTCTCAAGCAGTATTATTCTCTCCTCGAGATAAAGGACTATATCCTCATAAACTCAGCTACTCAATGTAAAAATCGCCCTATCATTGTCCTCTATTTCTACCAGGCTCATTGTCCCGATTGCGACAAACAAGGCGATGTTCTCACTTATATCCGCCAGCATTATCCAGGAAACATCCGTGTCTATTCATTCGATAACGATCTAGACGTCTCAGCTATAAAAACTCTTGCTGATATATATAAAATAACCCAACCACTTCCTGGTCTCGTCATCAACGGAAAAGCATACAGTGGTTTTCACACTATTGAAGATATACAAGCAATCGCTCCAGGGTTGGTGTCTACTACAACTATGGCGACTTCGACGAACAAGACAGCAACGAGTATAAAGAGATAATAAAAGTAGCTCGGAATTACTTCGGATTATTTTTAATATATTTTTTCATACGCCATTTCCTACCTTTTCCCTTATTTAAATTCCTAAAATGAGGAGTGAGGGAGTGACAGTTTGGACAGAGAATTCTCAAATTCTCCTCTCTGTTATTTTCTGCATTTCCGTCTATGTGATCAACTTCCAGAGGAACTTTACCGGTAATTACATTTCTTTTATTCCAACCACACAATGAGCACTTTTCTCCTATCTTTTCGATTAAATAACGGCGTATATGTGTTGAAACGACCCTGGCAGATATGCCGACCATTCCATTAGAAAATCCATCTTTCCATTTCTGGATAAAAATTTCATGTTGATAGTCATGTTGGCATTTATTTGAACAAAATTTTATCTTAAATCTATCAATTAAAAAAGCTTCGCAATTTAGACATTTTCTGTGCATATTGAATTATTAAAGAACTAATAATCGAACCCTGATTGGAGCCATCTCCCGGGCTTGAACCGGGGACATCCACTTTACAAAAGTGGCGCTCTACCAACTGAGCTAAGATGGCGTCTGAACAGATTACCTTATTTTTTAACTTGAAGCAAGAAAAATCCCCGCAAGCCAAAAGACCTGCGAGGATATGAGAATAACGTTACTCAATATTAAGATTAGCTTCAATCTTCAACAATTCAGCTTGAGGGAATAACGTCACATCATTTTTTGCCCGATCGAAAAATGATTGCTTGCTTAGATGCTTGAACGCATCGAATCCTTGTAGACGATTCCAAGCCTCGTCAAAATTCTTTTGAGCGATAACGGAACAGGGGTTTTTAACCATTTCGAGGATTTCGTCCCCAAAATACTTCCTGCCATCCGAGAACAGTTCGGCAGCTATTCTGAAATTGAATATATAACAATGACCTCATCCCCGGGCTCTCGCTCCGCTTCGCCACGGGGTTTCCTTTAAGGGCATGAGGAACGGCACATTCCTCATGGAAAGAAAGTGACCGCTTTAGTCAACTAAAGTGCCTACGTTTGTTGACCCATTCATCCCCGCCCTACAACGTGGCATTTTTACCGAGCGGGCCGGGCGGGGTTTCCTGGGGATGAAAAAAAG
>CAIUUK010000007.1 GCA_903902315.1 uncultured bacterium
ATTGTGTAAAATATGGTTGGAACTATCGCGCCATCCACCAATGATATTATTAGACGAACGAAGAATAATACCTACACCGGCGGACTTTGCTAACCCATCATCATAATAATCACCAATATAATTTTTATGAATACCATTGCCCTCACTCTTATTCTGCAATAGAAGACCTGCAAAATAATGATTGACGATTCGGTTGCCATTGACCAATATTTTTGACGATCCCGACAGCTCAATGCCCGTATGGGTGTGACTGATGGTGTTGGCATTCACGATTGCTTGAGTACAAGAGTCCACAAAAATGCCAATACCGCCGCAAGAGTCAATTATTGAAGATGTGAGTTTCAATCGTGGCGAGTGCTTCATCACAACAGCCGTATCGGTTAAATACACTTCATTGCCTATGATAGCGTTACTATCGGCATTGGCAACAAAAATACCATATCTCGTAAGCTTTTGCGTTTTCTTATCTTTCTTGTCGTGTTCAACTTTGTTAATAATGTTTTTGTACACACGCACACCCGAGCTCGTTTTCAGATTCAATCCTAAATCATAACCATCGATACTGTTGGTGGAGACAGAGGCCGAGTCTGCGATGCCCCTAATAGAGATTCCACAAGAACCCGCAGATCCATTAACATTAGGATTTGTAATAGTATTACTTACAAATTCAACGCCATTGGCTTTTACAACAACGGCAGTATCACCTCCCACAGCAATAGTATTATAGAAAACATTTACCAATGGTTTATCAAGTGTAAAACCAACAGTTGTAGCATTTGAGGTTATAGAATCATTCAATATTCTAATAATCTCATGATTAGTCGAATTAATTTCAAAAGGGTTGCCAGTGAAATTATTAATATTGTTTTCCGAAGCCTCAAACTCATTTACTTTATCAACAACAATTGGCGTTTTATAGTTGGATAGTTTTAATCCATGTATGGCTACCAAACCATTGCTATTAACATTGAAGGCACTATTTACCGTCGGAGGACTAACAATCTCCACCTGATTGGTAAATATCTTGTAGCCCGCCTGAGAGGTACCATCAATAGTGAGGTTCGCAGCAGTGATGACAGGTAAATCGGTCAAGGGTTGTATGGTTGTGCCACCCTCCAAATCAAACACCATCAACGTACATTCGCTTTTGTTGGCTAATCCGATATTATAGCGCAGCGTTCCTTTTACATCCTCATCGCTAGCACTTATGACATAACAAGTCTTTAATCTAGGATTAAAAGCAGCTGTAGCCTCAGAGGTACGCACCGTATCGGCATCCTTTTTCGAGTATCTAATACTTCTAATAGTTGCCTTGAAATTAAAATCATTCACATGGGTTATATCACCCACAGGATATTCAAAAGTAAACTTACCAAATGGATCAATTGTAGTTTGGCCAACATACTTAAGCAAATCCACGCCCAAGGTGTCGGTTAAGAAGAATTCCAAAACGCCATCAATCTCTTTACCTACTCCACGCAAAACAACTTTTCCATTTTTGTAGGTGGCATATTCTATAGCAGGTATAGGTTTAGCACCGTTAGATTCATTAGCCGTGCCAATATTCAAATTGATAGGTTTGGCCAATTTTGTAAGCCCTTTAGTGGTGTTTTTGGTTATAAATATATGATTCGATTTCTCAAGTTCTATGCTATTAGAAGCAATGGTGTCGAAATTATTGCTGTCAATCTTAATATTCCGGCTATCAACCACCTTACAACCCCATCCTGCATCTTTTACCGTGTTATCTACCAGAAGAGATCTGATGCCACTTTCCATCAAAATGCCAATA
>CAIUUK010000008.1 GCA_903902315.1 uncultured bacterium
ATTCTTTGGGCAAATCTTTTGGTTCATTTGCCACTATCAACACATCTGGTGTTAATGAAAGTTGATGAGTTCTTTGCATAAAGTGTGGTCCATAGAATATTTTTACAGTCCAGGAAGGAAATATTTCTATAACTGGATTGTCAGAAGTTATGAATTTTTTACTTGACCTAGATATATAAATCATCCACTCTTTGCCAAATAGAAAATTTCTAAATCCATTCATTTCGTTTAGTATCATTAAATGAGCACGATTACTGACCTCGATCTCGTAATCTCCACTTTGTGCAGATTTAATAAACTCTTCTTTATGTTCAGGTGTTACCTTTATCCCTGTTTCTTTTTCGTATTCGTCAAAGAAGCTACTATTATATGCATCGGTATGACCAAATCGCATTTTTGTAGTTTGCTTTATAAGTTGCTCGTCTAATTTCTTGAGCTGTTTTCTCATATATGGTCCACGCAAATATTGCATAGACATAAAAGTTGAGATGATCATTTTATCTTTCTCAGTTATTTTTTTACATCCAATTATTTTTTGGATAATTTCTTCATATGATTTTGCAATACCATCTTCGATTTTTGAAAATGATTTCTCAATGACTTGGCTTATGTCATCAGCTTTACCATTCATACTATAGAACCACTCGTCATTGCACACATGTTTAGGGGTACGGCTTGTTACCACTTTGCGAAGTTCACAATTAAGAATTTCAAGTTTGCCTTCAGGATTAGTAAAGTACTTAAGGTAAAACTGTGGCATAAAATGTTGATCCTTGGTGATATTTTCAGGCATGTATAATAGTATATATTAGTGTCAATGAAATTAGATAGCAATTTTTCTATTGGAAATTAGTTCAAATCGATTTTAGTTCACCTAGCGACGAACTTGACATGTATCATAATATGGTCTATATTATGTGTATGAAAGAAAATATGAAAAATATCACGAATAAGCGCTGGAATTCGCAGAACCTCGTTTGCGGTTATATCGTCATGTCCGCCTTTTATGGCGAACTTGCGACCGGTCGTGATGTTTTTCATATGCCTCTGAGCTAATCCTTGTCTCACAGCGCTTTAGAAAAATCCCGACTGGACGAAAGTTGGGATTTTTTATTCCGCGTCCAGAAATTTAGATCATTGAAAACCACATACGAAAGGAAACTTATGCAAAAGAAGATTATTCGTCAGTATTACATACTGTCATGTTTGTTCAACGCCGCTGGTATGTCAGTCATCAGCGCCATCTATGTCACATTCCTGATTCACAACGGTCTGAACCTGCTCCAAGTGAATCTGGTCAATACGGTATTCTTCGCCACCTTATTTATCTGCGAAATCCCTACTGGCGCTTTCGCAGATATCTTTGGCAGAAAGACATCGTTTGTCACGGCTTGCGGATTGATGTGTATAAGCATGTTTGTCTATGGAAGCTCGCACACATTCATTGGATTTGCAGTAGCAGAAATGCTCGGCGCGATTGGCATGACGTTCAGAAGCGGTGCATTCCAAGCATGGCTTGTAGATAGTCTCAAACATCACGGTTATGATGGTGAATACAATCGCATCTTCGGACGCGAAGGCATGATCCGTCAGATCGGCGGAGGTATTGGCGCTGTTGCTGGATCATATCTTGCCGCATACAATCCCGTGCTTCCTTGGTTTGTCGGCGGCGCTGTCATGGCCATAACAACCGTCTATGCCTGCGTAGTCATGAAAGAGGAATATTTCGTTCGAGGTGTGTTCTCTTGGAAAAGAGGGTTGACTTCAATGCGCAATATTGCCGTTTCAAGCATTAGGTACGGCACAAACCATAAGGCTGTGCGCTTCATCCTCATCATCACCTGCATACAGATTTTTGCCGTCCAGGCATTAAATATGTATTGGCAGCCATACTTCAGGGACCATAAAGTGAGCGAACAACACCTCGGGTTCTTGTTCACTGGAATGATGATTACCCTGGCAACTGGAGCATTCATAGCTTCGAAGCTGAACTGTAAAGGAAAAGAGAAAAAGATGATTATTCAGACACAGGTATGTACAGGCTTGTTGATGATAACAGCTGTGCTCATACCCGGGCTCCCACTGATCGTCATACTATTCCTGCTTCATGAAGTGCCTCGTGGCTGTTGGAATCCATTGATCGACAGCTATCTTCAGAAACGGATTCCGTCTCATGAACGAGCAACCATCGCTTCATTCTGCGCTATCGCTCCACATATTGGAGGCGTAGTAGGTCTTGTTGTGAGTGGTCTGATCGCACAGTTCTTTGGAATCTCTACAGCATGGATAGTTTCGGGAGCTTCCCTAATAATCGGGTCATTGCTCGTTGCTAGAAATGGCAATAGTCATCCCGACTAAATCACAGTGGCTTGCGCATATTGCGTAGGCCACTTTTTATACAGGTTCGTTGTTCGCGTCCAAGCGGTGCATGGTCGCAGTCACGGAAGCGCGGGGATGTCCACTTCTTCCTTTAGCGGTTTGTTCGCGCTTAGCGCATGTCGACATGATGAAGCGTACACGATTGCGAAGCAATGGTGAAAAGCGCGAAGTCATGTGGATATGCGCGTTTTAAGCGCGCCACATGCTCTCTTGGAAGCGGACATGCAAAGCGCTTCCATTGTCTGTTCAACACTACAGGATATATACGCGACCATGCTCGGCTTGGCGCGCCACTGAAGATGTTTATATACAAAAAAGAACCACCTGTTTACCTTGAAGGTATAGATTCTTAATTTGTGCCTAGGCACATCAATCGTTTGGCCATTCACCGCGGCGTAGCTGATCCGCAATTACTAAACTCCATAACGATTAAGAATCACAGGTGATTGGATACCGAAACAACTTTTATCCCTTATCCAAGGGGAGTTGTAGTAAAACAGTATCACATTATTTATATAAAGAAAAACCTACCCTCGCTTCTGCAAGAGTAGGTTGATTTGAAGTGTCATTTTTTACAGGGTCATGAC
>CAIUUK010000009.1 GCA_903902315.1 uncultured bacterium
CTTAAGAAAGTAATAAGTGAGGAATCTTGGGAATTCGCGAGAGGACAATCCAAGGCATTGTTTAATGAGCTTCTTAAAGCACGCGAAATAGAACAGGCCAAAGCTGACGCTTGGTGGAATCTCTTAACTTCCGGCGATCAAGTGACTGTGACGGCATCCCTCAAGCTAGCTTTTTCTGATAATCCTGCACCAGTTGTTGTACATCAAGCGCAAGATAAAAATGCGATTCTAGTCCTGTTCCTACCAGCGATAAACGTGCTTCCGGAAAAGCGATTGAACATCACTCCGACGGGAAGGCTTTCAAGTAAGAAATGGACTAATGTTGAGAAAAACCAGGTGTATGGAGAGTTACTCGGAGCCCACTTGATTGCTACATTGCGAGAAGCATGGGCAGTTGCACCGTCACTTCGAAGTATTCGCGTTGTCGGCATTGATCAACAATGTGATTTAGGAAACGGAGCTCTCTTTGATATCTCAGCAACTCGTGAGGACGGACGCTGGGAGGATGATTCCTGGGGAGACATCATCTTGGCCACAGCGGAGATAGGCTTGAAACGCCGAGGAAAATCCGGAGAAATTATCTACTGGGATGAATCTGAACACAAAGTTGATATCTTTGAGTGACTTAAATGATCAGTCAGGCTTAACGGATTGCCCGCTTAGGTGGGATATTTGATTTTTAACCTTTAATTTTGTTGAATGACGCAGACTTAAGAGTTAGCGGAAGAGTTATCTCTCGCTTGCTCCATATGTAGTTGTAAACATACTTTATCGCTTAGAACTGACAAAAGTAAGTTCTCATTGAGATTGGATAAGGGAGGAAAAGAGAAGGACCAGATGGTGGCAGCAATTAAACTTTTAAACTACTGAATTTTCCCTATATGCTTAAAATAAGTACGAACTAGCATAACTCTCTGGTTAGTCTCAGTTGTGTGAGGGACTTCAAGTTTTTTAGCTAAACGCGCAATAGCGTTTTCACAAGACTTAAGGGCGATATTTTTTGTCGCAGCTATCTCTTTATTTGACAGCCCGTTGGCAATTAGAGCAAGTAATCCTATGTCTGATTTGGCTAATGTCGTTCTACCGGTAGCGGGCGAATTAATATTAAAAATATCATGTGATGCGGTCTCGGGAGATCTAATTAACCTTACACTCTCTTTTATCGCTAATTCAATAATATCCATCTTTGTGATTCTTGACTTTGGCAGAAAGTATGAGGATTCAATTATTCTAGGAGGCGCAGAAATTAAACTCTTGTCGCTAATTGAGGTACAAAATACTATGCCTAACATTGGAAAACTAGATCTCAGATGTATGCCCAAATCGACGCCAGTCGTTCCGTGTAGTCCGTTTCCCAGGTCGATTTCTGTAATCAAAACATCCGGCTTGACCCGCCCGAAATAATCAATTGCAGCGGTTGCTTCTATTGCGGTACCGACAATCCCATACTTCTTTGCGTTTAGGGCGCTAGCCAGATTTGTTAATAGCGCTTTGTCAGGGTCAACTATTAATAGCTTTGGGTTTGTTACAGCTCCATCAATGGTCAACATTTGGGCGCTTCCGTTCCTTCCTAAGAGTTACCCATATTTGGCTGGTTACTTCGCCATCCGTAGTAATCAATCAACCTGCGAATTGACTGTTTGCCAGGGGTGAAAATAGGGTGAGACCTAGGTTATATAATAGGGTTAGCACTTGTAAATTACCAGCCTTTGGGGTTTCCCCTCAATATGTCGCGCTCAAGCCCTCTTCGGCCCAGTAACCAATACAGTTCATTTTCCGCGGGTGGAAGGGGTAGTTTTGGAAAATATTGAACTTAATGCGGAGTTTGAATCGACCTTTCTGCCATTTCGCGGCGGCGGGCCTCGATTCAGCAATTTTGCCCTTTTCACCGAGCTCCTAGGCTTTGCGCTTGAGGGTAAAGAGGTAGACCTACTATTAGATTTTGTTTCCAAGAACGTGCTCAGTAACTTCCACGTCCAAGGGTTGTACCTACTAA
This sequence comes from uncultured bacterium, assembly GCA_903902315.1. GTDB lineage: Bacteria > Patescibacteriota > Minisyncoccia > Phycocordibacterales > PALSA-1337 > C7867-002. The sequence goes on from CAIUUK010000009.1 coordinate 1,997, forward strand.
AACACATATATGAGGAAACTTGGAAAGTCACCCAGTCAAATTTCGCTGTTAATCAAGAACTTCGCCTTGCGCCGAATCATGCGATCGCGTCCGCGTTTGAAAGCGGGGCCATAGGATTAGCTAGTACAAACGGTAGAAATCTGGGGCTGGCAGAAGAGTCACCCACATTGGCCGCGGAGTCTTATCGACTACTCCTAATCCCTCTTATAGACAATTTGGTGCCTCGCTCAGTTTTGGTTGTAGTAATTGGGAATTCGACGATTTTTTCACCTGCAGATATCGAGCTCTTCTCCTTCTTGCAGGCGATTATTTCTTTCGTGGCCTACGGTTCCAAACCTTTGGATGCATCAAATTATGACTTCTAGCTTACCGCTCGGATTAACAATAATTGTTCCGGCTTACAATGAAGAACGAACGATCTGCCAGGTACTTTGCGAACTTATAAACCTCGAGCATAAATTCCCGATTGAGATAATTGTGTTAAGTGATGGTTCAACCGACTCCACCCGGCAAATCATCCTGCATCCTAAACATATCTTTAATGTTCGCTTCGTAGACAACCTCAAAAATCAAGGAAAAGGTAATGTAGTCAGACAAGGAATTGCAATGGCAACCTATTCCCACACCTTAATTTTTGACGCTGATCTCGAATATTTTGCCGTCGATATTCCAAATATGTTCAGCTTTATCGAATCAGGGATTGCTGAAGTAGTTTTTGGCTCCCGAGTACGGGGCGTAAATACCGCCCAGCCTTCACTTGCCTTCTCTGTAGGTCGCACGTTTTTAACTCATTACATGAACGTATTATTTGGTTCAACAATCACTGACCTACATACTTGTCTAAAATTAATTCCTACCGAGATTCTAAGGTCTTCATCCCTGACCGAAAAAGGATTCGGACTCGACACGGAAATAACATGTGAATTATTGAGAAGGAAACTTCACCCATTTGAAGTACCAATAACCTATGTTGGGCGAACCGCCACTGAAGGCAAAAAAATTGGTGCAAAAGATGGCCTGATTTGTCTAAAGATAGTGACAGCTAAGCGTTTTTCAAGAAAACCAAAGATGTCAAAAATTTTAGTACCCCAGATCGCATGAGTTGATGGGTATACCCCTATTAAGCGCTAAAAAATCTTTGAATTAACCAGCTCCTACGTCGGCCGCACCGCCACCGAGGGCAAGAAGATTGGGGCGAAAGATGGCCTCATCTGCTTAAAAATCGTGACAGCAAAACGTTTATCAAGAAAAGTGAAAGAAGAGAAAAAATTGTTACCTCAGTTCGTTTGAGTTGAGGGGTAATCCCACTTTAGGCGTGAATATCCAATAAATGAAA
>CAIUUK010000010.1 GCA_903902315.1 uncultured bacterium
GGCTTTCTTTTCTTTCTTTTCAGCTGACTTCTCAGTCTTTTCTTTACCATCATCTTTTTTAACTTTTGGAGCCTTCTCTTTCTTAACTGCCTTCTTTGGCTCTACAACAACCTTTGGTGTGCCGACGATACCTGCTGCACCAACATTTTTAACTGTGACCTTTGGAGTAATAGCCGTGATAGTTCCACCTGCCTTCTCTATCTTTTCCTTTGCACTACCTGAGAATGCACAACCTGAAACTTTAACTGCTTTTGTAATTTCACCATCACCAAGAATTTTGACAGATGGAACATTTCCAGAAAAAGTTACAACCGCACCTTTTTCCATGAGAGTTGCAGGAGTGACCATGTCCCCTGCGCTGAAAATAGCCTCAATCAAACTGACATTAATAACCTTAAAGACATCAGAAACAGGTTTGTTCTGATTAACACCACGCCCGCGCAACTTTGGGAGACGCTTGATGATGTCACGCCATTCTGGACGGCGCTTGTTACCAGCACGAGCAGACTGACCTTTGCCACCACGGCCAGATGTCTTTCCACGCTTGCCACCACGGCCAACGGTTGTGCGCTTTGTGTTCTTATGGATTCGTTTTAGTTGATGGAATTGCATTTGAGTAAATGTTAAAGGTTAAATTATTTCGTAACCTTGACTTCCTTAGCTGGCCTGTTCTGAAGTGTACGGCGTGAAATCTTACTCAAATTATCGAGAGCAAGAATCATTGCACGAGCGATGTTAACCTTGTTCTTTGATCCAGACATGATTTTCGCGCAGACATCACGGACACCAGCGAGCTCAATAACGGTACGAGCTGAGCTACCAGCCACAATACCACTACCACGAGCTGGGAAGACCATGATACGAGCACTGCCGAATTTTGCCTCTGTAGCATGAGGAATTGTCATTTGAGGAGAAAGAGTGACTTTGACGAGATGCTTCTTTGCTTCGCGTGTAGCCTTTTCGATAGCGAGTGAAGTGTCACCTGCTTTTCCAAGACCTACACCGACGCGACCCTTGCGATCACCAGCAACGACAGCCACACTGAAACTATAACGACGTCCTCCTGATGAAACACGAGTAACGCGGCGAATATCAATCATTTTTGCATCAAATTCTGGTTTGACACGCTCACGAGGTTCACTACCACGACCACCAGATGATCGGCCACCACTGCGACGAGAGTCACCGGGCGTAGCACTACGAACACCTGTGCCAGTTCGTGCGGAATCACGCATCTTGCGTCCAAGAGTAATTTTATTTGCAACAGCAGGAACGACAGCTTCTACAGGTGTAGATACTGAAATCGTTTCTTCTTGAATTTTCTGTGTGTCTTTTGGCATAGTAGTAATAATAATGTATTAGAATTGAAGTCCTCCCTCGCGAGCACCTTCTGCTACGAGTTTAATTTTTCCAGCATAAAGGTAACCTCCGCGATCAAAGACAATTTTCGTAATCTTTGCAGAGATGGCTTTCTTTGCAAGACCAAGACCAACTTCTTTTGCACGATCTGAAGGAGTCTTACCTTTTACTTCTTTAGAAGTGAAAGAAACAATAGTGTTGCCCTTTGTATCATCAATAATCTGAGCATAGAGATACTTGTGGGATTTGAAAATGGAAAGGCGAGGTCTTTCACTTGTGCCGTTAATCTTGGCACGAACACGCGCATGACGGCGTGCGAATTTCTTGTTTTGAGTTTTGATAATTGATTTCATGGTTTTATTTGTGATTACTTGATCATTGGTCATTGAGACTTGATCATTTTATGCTATGCGGCTTTCTTGCCTTGTTTTCTACGTATTACCTCGTCTGAATATCTAATACCCTTTCCAAGATATGGTTCAGGTTTCTTTGTAGCACGAGTAACAGCGGCGAATTGACCAACAACCTCAGTATCAATACCTGAAACGATGATGTTCGCCTTCTCTGTAGTAACTTTGAGGCCAGCAGGGATAGGAAGAGTTACAGGATGAGAGAAACCGACGTTAAGAACAAGGTTTGTGCCTTTGACATCAGCTTTGAAACCGATACCTTCGATAACAAGCTTCTTTTCGTAAGCTTTGTGAACACCGGCAATCATGTTGCGGATGTGTGAAGCATATGTACCGATCATAGCTGCGGCCTGGAGAGTGTTACGAGTTTTGGTGAGAATTATTTCGTTATTGGCAATATTAACAGTAACATCATCGCGGAAATTCTTTTTGAGCTCGCCGAGAGGACCTTTGACAGTGAAAACGCCATTGGCAAAAGAAACTTCTGTCTTGGCTGGGATGATTATAGGTTTTTTGGCAATTCTTGACATGGTATTAAAAGTATAAAGGTAGATAGTATAAGGTATATAGTATTACCATATCTTGAATAATATTTCGCCACCCAATTTCGACTTCTTGGCATCGACATCAGTCATGATGCCTTTTGATGTGGTAAAAATGGTATTTCCAAAACCACTGCGGAATGAACGGATATCAGAAGCTTTCTGATACAAACGACGAGAAGGCTTGGAAATACGCTCGACGCCGTTGATGCGTGGTACGCCATCGAAATAGACAATACCGAGCTCGATCTCGCGCTTGGTCTTACTCTTCTCTACCGAAGAGAGGTAGCCAGCTTTCTTGAGGACATGAGCAATGTTCTCAGTAAGCTTTGAGCCAATCACTGTAACCGATGTTTTCTTTGCATCGCTCGCATTTTTGATGCGTGTTATGAAGTCTGAAATAGGGTCTGTTACCATGATGATTTCTTTATGCCTGGAATAATGCCTTCATTGGCGAACTCACGGAAACAAATACGGCAAAGATCGAAATCGCGCATATAACCGTGCTTACGACCGCAACGGAAACAACGACGAACCACACGCGAAGCAAACTTCGGTGTTCTTTTTGAGCGAGCGATGACTGCTTTGGTTGCCATAAGTATTTATTAAGAATGAAAATTCGATTGGTTAGCTCCGGCCTATAAATTTGGCCATTTGCTTCCAATCACTGCCTCTAAACGAGCTTGTATTGAGGTAGGTATGATACTAGCAGATGATGCAGAGGCGGTCAATAGCCTTACTACTTTCTCATCATCTTCATCTGAGGATACAAGATGCCAAGTAAAATCAGTGCGAAAATATTCATACAACCGGCGGCGATAAAGATAATTGGAAAACCATAGTACTGTGCAACAAACCCACCGATCAAACCACCAATAGACATGGACACAGTGATACCCCCTACACTATAGAGGCTCCATTCAAAAGCAGCTGACTTCTTGTCTATATGATGTGAGAAGATCGAATAGTATGCAGCCATAGTACAAGCATCAGCAAAGCCCCATAGGAGTTGAACCAAACCAAGTTGCCAAATCTGTACCACATACAATAAAGCAAAACTACAAATCATAGCGATAAATATCCCTGTAAAAATAACTTTAAAATCATCTTTCTCCCCTACTTGCGCATCGAGGTGTTTAGCAATAGGAATCTGAAGAACTGAACGTACCACTGAATAAAACAAACCCATAAGTCCAACGGTAGCTAATGTCGCCCCAACAATGTGTCCAATAATGTACACAGAAAATATCGGCGTCCACAATGCAGCTGCGGTATTGATAACAAACAAGAAGAATAGGAGGATCTTGATGCTTTTGTTGATAGCGGAAAGTGAGAAATTCATGGTGGTAGTTTAACATAAAAAAATTGCCCGAAATTAATCAGGCAATTTGGGAACCAGTCCATAGATCTGAATGAAATCAGACCGAGGAGTAACTGTCACTTTGTCACCAAAGTGATGTGAACAATGAATTATGTGTGTTTGCGAATAAATTATCGCTACATGAGTCCAGATTCTATCTGAAACTGAGGTCTTACGTCTCAGAAAAATACTGTGGCCAACGGGCATATTTTCAAACTCATCATGTGTGAGATTGAAATCGGCTGGAGGATACAAATGTGCATGGAATTTTGGCATCACTATGCCGATCTGTTCATACGTATTTGCCACAAAATGTGCGCAATTGAATGTTGACCTAATGTAAGACCGATCAATATATTTCAGTGCAGAGCGAATAATCTTTCTCGAAAGATCAGGGGTGATAATCATACAATTTCTACTATTAATTTTTTGAACAAAAAAACCTGCCCGAAGCAGGCTTAGTACTTACATATGTAAATACCTACCTGCTCAAAATGAGAAAGTATAAACAAATCCTGACCACGTCTGAATGTTTTTGTTTATAAGCATAGATAAAAGGTAGCACGCGAAATATACTTATTCAAGCGAGAGCGGAATTACAAAAACAACCTGACCAATCGAATCTCCTCAAAAGTGAAACTGTTTCCCAACATCTCTTTGACCGGTGAAAGCGCCCTACCTCCTCCTTCCTGCATGCCTACCGCATGAAACGCCATGGCGATCTTCTTGAAACGAGTGACAGGGAGTGCTTCGCGAAGATGCGAGATGTTCCAACGAGGATCTTCTCTTTTTTCATGTTCGATGTGGGTTAGAACAGTGCCAAAGCTAAGTCCGCGTTCGCCGGCGACTTCACGGATGGATTTGCCAGCATCGATGAGAGAACGAGTTACTTCGGTTGTGGGGATCTTTGGTTTCTTATTTTTCTTACTACGCTTCTTCATTAACGCTTCGAAAGCTTCTTCTGACTCACAATCCTCTCGTCTAACCGGATCTTGTCCCAGAAACTTTTCATGCCTCACTTTCAATTCATCAGACGATAATGACATCAGTTGTGCCTCAGCCTTTTTTGATCTTTCACGGAAATAAGCATCGAATTCGAAGGCTTCAGGGTGTATATGGAGCGCTATGTCGTTGAGACCGGTCAATGTAAGTCCGAGAAGAGACCTGACGCGCGACAAAGCCACATAGCCCATACCTTTCTCAAAAGAGCGAGACAAATCGATATGCGCCGAGTCGAGAGACATGCCTTGGCTTTTGTGAATAGTGATGGCCCATGCCAAACGAAGCGGATACTGCTCGATCTCGGCGAGCACTCTGTCGCCTTCCATAACATGCCAGCTCTCCCGAGGAACTTCAATATCACGACCATCGAGAGTCTTCACTACGATGCTGTCGTACATGGCTTCAACAACAATACCGCGCGTGCCATTCGCATAGTTGAGCTCGCGGTTATTCTTCACGAACATGACTTGTGCGCCGACTTTGAGCTTCAAATTTTCTGGGGCGAGACATGATTTCTTGAGGCCTTCTATGAGTTTTTTATTGCCATGAGCCAACATCTTATATTCCATACTCTGGCCAGAAACTGCATTGAGCTCGCGTTCATTCTCAGCATCAACATCGCTGTTATGAGAATAGAGTCGAGTCGGACGAATATTTCCGCCGATCTGACCATCCTCGATGATCACATCTCCGCTACCATCTTCACCATATCCGCCAGAACCTCCAAAGCCACCCTGCTCTTTTATAACAATTCGACCTTCGAGCAAGTTGAGCATATCCTGAGATATGGATTGTGCGCGGATACCGTTCAATATGCCAACATATTCTCTATCGATCTGACGATGTTGTTCCTCAAGATAACAAACGGCGAATTTGGCTTCTTTCCAGGCGAGAGAATGATATGCGAAATGAGCGTCTGGCTCTCCCCCGCGCGATATCGGTGGTAATTGAAAAAAATCTCCACACACGACCACCTGTGCGCCACCGAATGGCTCGTCGGATTTGCGGATCTTTTTCATAATCTGATCGATGAGATCCAAACGAAAATGATGAAGCATTGATATCTCATCAATGATCAGCACCTTTGCCGCGGCCACTTTGCTTTTAACAAAGCTTTTCTCAGCTATCTCCTCCAGATCTGACTCAGACAAAGAATCCCTCACCCCGATGCCCGACCATGAATGTATCGTCGTACCACCCATATGCGTCGCTGCTATACCTGTCGAAGCCGTGATGCCGACTGGTATATCTCTCTCGCGCAAGCACCTCAAATACTCGCGGAGGACATATGTCTTACCGCTGCCAGCTGGTCCTGTCAGAAAAACATTTGCTCCGGTTTTCAGTATGTTAAGTGCGTCTGTTTGAGTCATGGTGGGTAGTATAACAAAAAACCGCCTTATCAGCGGTCTTTTATTTATTAAATAAAAAAATTATTTCTTTTTCTTATCATCCTCTTTCTTGAGAGGTAAACCGAGGTATTCGAGGAAACCGAGAGTCTTTACTTTGTCATCAGAAGTGGTGACGAGAGTGATTGAAAGGCCAAAGACGTCCTTGAGGTCTTCATCTGAAGTCTCGGCGAAGATACTGTGCTCTTTGATACCGATAGTATAGTTTCCCATAGCGTCGACAGAGTTACGTGAAAGACCACGGAAGTCCTTTGTGCGAGGAAGAGCGATGTTGATGAGACGATCCATGAACTGGAACATACGAGGACCACGGAGAGTGATCTGGTAACCGAGAGGATCACCAACACGAGTCTTGAAAGTGGCGATAGCCTTCTTTGCTGCACGTGGAGCAGGTTTCTGACCTGTGATGCGAGCGAGGCGATCAGCGATGATCTCGATTTTCTTTTTGTCTTTGACTGAACCAAAACTACTACTGACTACAACCTTTGAGAGCTGTGGAGCCTGCATAGCATTTTCGATATGCAAAGTATCTTTAAGAGCCTTGAAAGCCTCCTTGTTTAATTCTTGAACTGTTTTCTTGTGAGTAGTAGTCATGGAAGTAGTATGAAAGTATATAGTATAAAAGTATGAAGGTATTATTCAACCTTTGCAACCTTCGAAGCATGCATAGGCATAGACTTTTCGACAATCTGTCCTTTTGAACCTTGCTTACGAGACTTCTCGTGACGCTTGATTGTGTTCATGCCCTCAATGACGATCTTGCCAGAGCCTGGAAAAGCCTTGGCGACCTTACCGGTCTTACCCTTATCATCTCCTGAGAGAATCTTTACGTTATCGCCTTTTTTTATGTGAAGTAAGTTCATGTTTTTTCTGTTTACTGATTACCGTTTACTGTTTACACAATCTCAGAAGCTTTTGAAGCAATCGTCTTGAAACCAGCTTCTGCAATCTCGCGTGGGATTGGGCCGAAGATACGTCCTGCAATAGGTTCTTTTTTGTCCTTTTCAATAATAACAACTGCATTCTCATCGAAACGGATGTATGAACCATCCTTGCGACGAGTAGCTTTACGCTGGCGGACGACGACGGCATGAAGAACATCTTTCTTCTTGACTGCCTTGCGAGGTTCAGCTTTCTGAACTGAGAGAACAACTACTTCACCAATCTCAGCATAACGCTTGTGAGAAGCACCGAGAACTTTGAAAATGCGTCCGATCTTTGCACCAGAGTTATCAGCGATATTGACGATTGAGCGTGGTTGAATCATGGAAGTAGTAGTTAGTAATTAGGATTTATGCAATGACCTTAAATGATTTATTCTTTGAAATAGGTCTGCATCCTTGGATAGTAGCCTTATCCCCTATCTTTTTTGTATTACCAATATCTGAAGCCATAAGCTTTGTGCTTTTCTTTATAAACTTCTGATATTTTGGATGTTTAATAAAGCGCTCAACACGAACGACAACAGTGTCTTTCATCTTGTCAGAAGTAACAACACCACTGAATGTCTGAGGAGTAACCTTGATTTCAGGTTTTGTTGATTTAGTTGTAGTTGTTGATTTCTTCATGTGAGTAGTGATGGTACTTGAATTTAGTTGATTTGTCCAGTTTACGCTGTCTTTTCAGCCTTTTTCTGTGCACTCATAACAGTCAAGATACGGGCGATATCACGGCGGATAGTACGAGACTCTTTGACGTTCTTGGTCTTTGCACCAGTTGTTCCAAAACGGAATACACGGAGTGCTTCGCGTTTGTCTGCGACCATCTTGGCGAGGTCTGCCTGTGTCTTGTGGGCTATGTCTTTGTTGAGAGTTGATTTCATATTTTTTCTGTTTACCGTTTACTGATTACGGTTATATTCTTGTCACAACCTTCGTCTTCATAGGAAGCTTTGTGCCAGCCTTGCGAAGTGCCTCTTTTGCGATTTCTGGTTCAACACCGTCGATCTCGAACATGACGCGACCTGGTTTGACTTCACATACGAAGCCGACTGGTTCACCCTTTCCCTTTCCCATTTTTACTTCGGCAGGCTTCTGAGTATAAGGACGATCTGGAAAAACGCGGACCCAAACTTTACCAGACTTGGTAGCATAACGAGCCATAACTTTACGAGCTGATTCTATCTGGTTTGAAGTGATGCGGGCATACTTCATAGCCTTGAGACCGAATGAGCCAAAAGAAACCTCGATACCACGAGTCTCGTTTTTTGCAGCTTCCTTGACGCTGTTCTTGCGCTTGGTGAACCACTTGCGATGTTTTACTTTCTTAGGAAATAACATGTTAGTAAATTAAATATTGAAAATTATTTCTTTGCTACGGCTATGTCTTTTGCGAAGATCTCTCCCTTGTATATCCAAACCTTGATACCAATATCGCCATAGGTCATGTGGGCCTTTTCGCGAGCGAAATCAATGTCTGCACGGAGAGTCTGAAGAGGAACCTGTCCTTTCTTGAGCTCTTCTGAGCGAGCGATTTCAGCACCACCAAGGCGACCTCCGAGGCGAATACGAATACCCTTTACCTCCTTATTAGCCATAACCTTTTCGATAGTCTGTTTAAGGACACGACGGAATGGAAGACGCTTCTCGAGAGCTTCAGCAATCATCATGCCAGTAATAGCGGCATTTGATTCTGGAGTACGAACTTCTTCGATATCGAGTTTGAGTTCCTGAGTTTTGAGGTCAATCTTGGCTTTGCGGAGAAGAATGAGAATCTTTGCACGAAGTTTAACAACACCGTCGCCTGATTTTCCAATGAGCATACCTGGACGGGAAGTTTTGATGACGACACGAAGAACCTTCTGTGAGCGTTCAATCTCAACACCACCAACATAGAAAGTACGAAGTTCTTTCTGGAGGAATTCACGGATGAGAACATCTGTCTTGAGAGCTGTACGATAACCCTGATCAACACCAAACCAGCGTCCTTTCCAATCGCGGATGATACCAAGTCTATGAGAATAAGGGTGTACGGTGTGTGACATATGATTATTTTTTAGCTACGGCCTTGTCTGTCTTTGCTGACTTTACAGACTTTTTACTTTTCGACTTTTTTCCTTCCCCTACAGCAAGAATAATACTGATATGACTATTGCGTAGCTTGATAGGATGAGCTGACCCACGAGAAACTGGCATTGAACGCTTCATGACAAAGCCCTGATCAACACGGATTTCTTTGACGATGAGACCTTCTGGACCAATTTTGAAATTGTGAGCTGCATTTGCAACTGCTGAGTCTATGAGGTCAGCGATAGGATGGCGAGCTTTTTTGTCAGCCAACATGAGGATGATCTTTGCATCTACTACACTCTTGCCACGAATCATGTCTGCGACGATACGGACTTTACGAGGTGCTATGCGTGTATTTTTGAGTGAAGCAGTAATCATGTCAGTATATTATTTTTTTGTAGTTGCAGATGTAGCTGCTTCCTTTGCTGATTTTGCAGCATTCATCTCTGCTTCTTTTGCCTTGAGTTCGAGCTCCTTTTGCATCTTACCACCGTGACGTACGAATTTACGTGTAGGCGAGAATTCACCGAGGCGGTGTCCAACCATATCCTCGGTGACTAGAACTTCTATATGTGCGCGACCGTTGTGAACGCCAAAAGTAAAACCAAGCATCTCAGGAGAAATCTGACTGCGGCGTGACCATGTCTTTATAACGCCAGAAGTAGCAGGCTTTTTACCAGCTATTTTCTTGAGGAGTCTTTCCTCGATGTATGGACCTTTCTTGAGTGATCGTGCCATGTGGGCGGAATTACTTGATTAAAATTAGAGTTAAATTGGTCTTGAATTTGAATGAAAAAGGCTCAAATGAGCGTGAGAGGTATAGTAGCAGAGCCAGATTTCGAAGTCAAGCGAATACGGCGAACTTTCGTCGGTTTGTGATTTTAAATAATAAAAAACCGGACACTCCCCTAAGGAAGGCCGGTTGTGATTTTCCAAAACCAACAAAACTATTTCTTCAATTTTGGAGCAGCCTCCAAAAACATCGCTCTCACTTCTTGTGGATGTAAGTAGTGGCAAAGTGCAATTGAAACGACTTTACTGACCTCTTCAATAACACCATACCTGGCTCGTTCGTCTTCACGTTGCAGATGTTCTTTTATCACCACCATGTATTCCAGGAGGTTATTGGAAACGAATTGTTCTTCACGTTCAGGGAGATTCTGAAGACTCTCTCTCAGGATACGGGGAATTTTTTTCACCAAATCGCAGGTCTGTGCTTGGTAGCCTAGACGAACAATAAAAGCATTAAAATGATCGGAACTATCATTCGGATTGCTCATGATGTGAGTTGCTCGAGCCAACTCTTTTGAAGCCAACTCAATGAATTCTTCGGGCACCCGAGCACCATGCTTCAATCGAGTAAAGGTGCTTAAAATCAAATAATCCAATCGCCTGGCGTATCTGATTAATGCGTCATCAAGGCTGGCAGCACCAGTCTTACTCAGGTCAACACTGTAAAGCTGAAAAGCTTCCTTACCTTGCTTAATTTTAAAATAACGCGTCGGATCTGAATCTTCAAGCAACGTCATTTCAAGAATACATGGCCACATGAGGTGGAATATCTTCATCGCCTCCACCTCATTGTCACTACGAATGTAATCGAGGATTAATTCTTCGATAGCACACAGCCTTTGCTCCTTTGTTTGACACTGCTTGAAAAGTAATGAGCGCAAAAGGACATTTTTTACTAGTTCAGGGTTTTTATCCAATACCAATATGTTACTCATTTCCATAACTAACTTTCTGGGTCCATAGACCCCTTTCTTCTCCCGTGAGAGAAGCGCTGTAAGATATGCGTACATACCATCCAGCCTAGTTGTTGTTTTCAAAGGGCAAAGCAACATGCCTTACCTAAATTGCACATTACGCTTGTAATTTATTCCTGTCAAACAAAAAACCCACTCTTTCAAATGGGTTGAAACTGCAGTTAAATTAAACTTTCTTTTTCTTTCGCCTCTTAGGCTGGACTTGCGCAAGAATTTTTTTATACCAAGGCATATCCTTCACCATTTCGAGCCACTGTTTCATCGAAAGTGAAGGAACGACCAACGGAGTGACAAAACGTGCCACCATCTGCTCCGCTATAGTTTTCCCTGTATTGCAATCACCAAGGATCTTGTAGTCGGCAATATCAGCATTGAGGAGCATGGCAATTTCCGCCTTGAATTTATTCATTGCCAGGGTGAATTCAGCACGGGTGATCTTACGGCCACAGACCGCAAATTCCCTCGGCAATGGACGTCCGAGAGCAAGACCGATAAGACTATTGCCCTGACTGCTCCACCGATTGCGGTGCCAGTCACGCAATGGATGTATCGCGAGACACTGACGAACTTCTTCGCCAGTCATTCCATCAGGAACAATGTTCGGGCTGAAGAACTGATGGAGCATACGAACTTCATCGACATTGCGCACGGCCTTGATCCTACGATAATGCTTCATCGTAGAGTCCTGATCCGCAAGCATCTTGACTTCAGAAAAAATCCGAGTCCCTTTTCTTTTTTGTGGCATAATTTACCTTTTTGTTAATGTTCAGTTGTTTTGTTTATTTAAACCGCAAAACCGACTTGAGATTGATACTATAATTCAAGTCAAGTAATGTCAAACAAAAAAACAACTTCCCTTTTGAGGAGGCTGGTGGTGAAATTACAAATTATTAAGGCGATTTTTGATTGACCCACTTACACGGTTCGACAACATGAATATCTTGCCAACCATCTGTTGCTTGAACCTTTACATCCATAAACGAAAGTAATGGATTTGGGTTATTGTTCAGCAGATACTTTCTGACCGACTGAAGAAAATGCTCGAGAACGGCTCCGTTTAATTGCATATTGGGACGCACATCCTCCTCCTTCAGCGGTCCTTGATATTCACAAGGTTCAAAAGTGAGGTGATAATCTTTCACCACACACCGACTGGCACAAAAGTGCTGATCGCTGAATTTTTTTTGAGCAAATTCAACAATGGCGAACAGTCTTGTGTTTGATCCAAGACCGACCTCAATTTCAGGTCTTCCGACGACTTTATTACTCATAGAACATTCCTTTGGTTAAAGATTTTGCTTCACAGGCAACTCTAATCGTATGCACAAGCATTGTCAAACAAAAAACACCCTTTCGGGTGCCTTCTGTTTTATTATAAATTTCCTGAGATTTAGTCAAACAGATCTTTTGTAATGACCACCATCGCCACTTTATGGACTACAGCCTTCATAACTTTGACGAAAACCCTATGCAAACCATGTGCAACATTCCTCATAAAATCCGACTAGAAGATTAGAGAACAGTCTTCTTCTTGCCGACCTGACGGCGAGAGACAATGAAGACGTTAGAATACTTCTTAGGTGTACGTGTCTTCTGACCCTTACCTGCTGGCTTGCCCCAACGAGTCTTGAGACGGCGGAGACCACGACCCTGACGTTGTTCACCACCACCATATGGGTGGTCAACTGGGTTCTGGGCTGTTCCACGGACTGTTGGACGAATACCCATCCATCGTGAACGACCAGCTTTACCGATAGTAACAAGCCTGTTTTCTTCATTTGAAACTGCACCTATAGTTGCCCAAGCATCTTCGTGAATCTTGCGGATCTCTGTTGAAGGCATCTTTATGTGAGTATAACTCGCGTCGTTAGCAACAACCTGAGCAAATGAACCGGCTGAGCGAACGAGTTTTGCACCTGAACCTGGCTTGATTTCGATATTGAAAATATATGCACCGACAGGAATTTTTTTCAATGGGAGACGATTACCAGTTGTAATCGGCGCATTTTCTGAAACTATAAATGAATTACCGACTTTCATAGTCTTTGGGAGGAGAACGTAACGCTTCTCACCATCCTTGTAAGCAACTATGCCGACATAACCGGTACGGAATGGATCGTATTCAATAGTCTTAACAGTCGCAATGATGTCTTTCTTGTTGTACATGAAATCAATCTCACGATAGAGCTTCTTGTGACCACCACCCTGGTGACGAACTGTGATGCGGCCATGGGCGTTGCGTCCTACGTCGCGCTTGAAACCGTGGGTCAACGGTTTGTATGGCTCTGAAGCCGTGAGATACTCCTTGAATGGGAGCACGGTCATGTGACGACGAGACTTTGAGGTTGGGCGGAATGATTTCATGTGAATAAATTAAATAATTGAAAATTGATACTATACAAAATCGATCTTATCTCCTTTCTTGAGAGTGACAACAGCCTTGCGCATGCCAGACTGAACCCCTCTCTTGCCGCGAATAAAGACGTGGCGTGCAGGAAGATTACTGACAGCAACTTTGATAGGAGTAACCTTGTAAAGCGCTTTGACAGCCTGAGCAATTGTAGGTTTGTTTGCACCACGAGCAACCTCGAAAGTGTAAACGCCTCCCTGACTCAAGATGCCAGACTTTTCTGTAATGCGTGGACGAAGAATGACTGAAGCAGCAGAAGCAGGAACATGTGAATCGTTAGAAACAACTGCAACGGCCTTTGTCTCGACAACCTTTGTAGCCTTTTTTGCCTTTGGAACCAACTCCTTCTTTGCGACAGCTTTTTTAGTTTTTGATCCGAATATAGCCATGGTAGTAATTATTATTTAGCTGCCTTTGCAGATAGAACCTTGAGCGACTTCTCAGGATTGACGATGACGAGATATGAATGATTCATCAAAGAAACTGGGTTAATGTTGCGGAATTCTTCGATAGAAACGTTGCCAAAGTTACCGAAACTCTTGTCTACAGCTGATGTACGAACATCAAAAGCGATGAGAGCTGCGTTCTTTTTCTTTGTAGCAATCTTCTCGAAGCCTTTGATACCACCAAAAGATGAGAGGATAGCCTTTGCATCCTTGGCCTTTGGTTTGTCGAGCTTGATAGCGTCGATGAAGAGGATTTCGCCGTCTTTCCACTTACGTGAAAGGATAGTTAGGAAAGCTTTGTCCTTGACCTTCTTGTTGATCTTGCGGTCAAAGTTCTGATCGTTGCGTGGACCATGTGTAACACCACCACCAACCCAGATAGGTGAACGTGATGAACCGTGACGAGCACGACCAGTTCCCTTCTGTTTCCAAGGCTTCTTACCACCACCACGGACTTCTCCGCGAGTCTTGGTATGAGCAACATTGGTGCGAGAATTTGAATTCATGAGACGAACCACTTCGTGTGCTAGATCAGCATTCCAAGGCATATCGAAAATACCAGCTGGGAGTTTAAATGTTCCTGCTTCTTTTCCTGATTGATTGTAGATTTTTGTTTCCATGATGGTATATATAATTAACCTACTATCTCAACTAATGTGCCTCTTTTTCCTGGAATTGCTCCAGCAACATACATGATGTTCTCGTCTGCGTCAATGTGAGCGACTTTGAGGTTTTTGACAGTAATACGATCTGATCCCATGCGACCTGCCATGCGCATTCCAACTGGAACACGAGTACGCAAACCGCCACCGATAGAACCAGGCTCGCGCTCTGAGTGCTTTTGACCGTGACTGCGTGGTCCACCACCGAAACCGTGACGCTTGACGACACCTTGGAAGCCTTTACCTTTCGAAATAGCTGAGACTGTGATTACATCACCAACAGCAAACTGTGAAAGTTCAATTTTGTCACCTTCTTTCATGGTTGGAGCTTCAACACGGAATTCGTTGACTGAAGAGAAGTTTCCAAGATCCTTGAAGTGACCTTTCTGTGCCTTATTGATACGATTTGGATTACGTGTACCTTCACCAACCTGGACAGCTTCATAGCCATCTACAGCCTTTGTGCGAACCTGAGTGACTACGTTACCACGAGCAACAACCAGAGTAACTGGAATAGCTGCGCCTGTAGCATCATAAATCTGACTCATATTGAGTTTTCTTCCTAGAATGAATTTCATGTCGGTAATTTAAGAACGAACTACATCATCTTTACGTCAATATTGACTCCAGACGGTAAGCTCAAGTTCGTGAGAGCTTCGATCACTTTTGGATTCGGGTTGATAATGTCTATAAGACGCTTGTGAACACGCATCTCGAACTGTTCACGACTGTTTTTGTCGATGAATGAAGAGCGGTTGACCGTGTACTTCTTTATTTCTGTTGGCAAAGGAACTGGACCGTTGACCGTGACATCATATCTCGTAGCGATGTCCATGATCTGGCGGAGTGAAGCATCGAGGATCTTGTGTTCATAAGCACGAACACGGATGCGTAGATGAGGCACTTCCCCTTCTGACTTAGCTTTCTTTGCACGAGGTGCCTTAACGACAGCAGACTTTTTAGTTGTTTCTTTTAATGTAGTCATGGAATTAATTTGCTGTCGTATTAGAAGGGATTTTCTTTGCACAAACCAACATACTTATTGCAACAACTATGATGGCTATCCAGGTCGCAAGTGATACTACTGCTCTTGTTGAATCATTCTGATAATAACCTAGAAACAATGCTCCGAAATCAATTATTGCTGGAATGAAAGCGATGACACCTATAACCCTTGCTTCTTTTCCACTCAATTCTTTGATCTTTGATATTTTCATCTTCCCCTTCCAAACCAAGAAGACGCCGACAATGAGTAATACTATGTCCATATTAGTTAATTACGCAATAATCTTTGTTACAACACCTGCACCGACTGTCTTGCCACCTTCACGGACGGCGAAACGCATCTTTTCTTCGAGAGCAACTGGTGCTACGAGCTTAACCTTGAATGTAACTGTGTCACCTGGCATAACCATTTCAACCTTTTCTGCCAATGTAACTTCACCAGTAACATCTGTTGTACGGATATAAAACTGAGGCTTATATCCTGTAAAGAATGGAGTGTGGCGACCACCTTCCTCCTTCTTCAAAACGTAAACTTCAGACTCAAATTCTGTGTGTGGCTTAACTGAACCAGGCTTTGCAAGGACCTGACCACGAGAAACATCATCCTTTGCTGTACCACGGAGGAGAAGACCAGCGTTATCACCAGCGATTCCCTCTTTGAGCTGTTTGTTGAACATTTCAATACCAGTAATAGTAGTCTTCGTTGTGTCGCGGAAACCAATGATTTCGACTTCTTCACCAACTTTGACCATACCACGCTCGATACGACCAGTAACGACTGTTCCACGACCTTCGATTGAGAAGATGTCTTCGATAGGCATGAGGAAAGGCTTGTCAGTCTCACGAACTGGCATAGGGATATAATTATCCAAAGCATCCATAAGCTCGCCGATCTTTGCTTCCCAAACTGGATCTCCTTCGAGAGCCTTAAGAGCTGAACCACGAATAACTGGAGCTGCTTTACCATCGAAACCTTGCTTTGTGAGGAGTTCACGCACTTCTTCCTCGACGAGGTCAATGAGGTCCTTTTCTTCAACTGCATCACACTTGTTCAAGAAAACAACGATCTTTGGCACACCAACTTGCTTTGCAAGGAGAACGTGCTCACGAGTCTGTGGCATAACACCATCAAGAGCTGATACGACGAGAACAGCACCGTCCATTTGAGCGGCACCGGTGATCATGTTTTTGATATAGTCGGCGTGTCCTGGAGCGTCGATGTGAGCATAGTGACGAAGAGGAGATTCGTACTCGACGTGTGCTAGAGAAATAGTAACGATCTTTGAAGCGTCACGAACTGTACCGCCTTTTGCGATATCTGCGTATGACTTTAGACTTGCGAGGCCTTTCTTTGCCTGAACTGCAAGAATAGCTGTAGTAAGAGTAGTCTTTCCGTGGTCGACGTGACCGATGGTTCCTACGTTAACATGGGGCTTGGTACGATTAAATTCTGCTGCCATAGTATTATTTGTTTAGTGCTTTAACTTTTTACGTTTAGGCGTGATGCCAAGCGTCAAAAGTTAAAGATAAAATTATTAATAGTTTATAAATTTAGCCCGAAACTAATAGGACGAGCTAATAAAACGCCCATAGGCGAATCCCGATATACTAGCAACTAGTGAGAATGTTGTCAAATTTACGTACACTTCCCTATTGATCTACCCTAATATAGGCTATATCTGCTAATTCAACTCCGTAAACAATGACCTCCTCCCCGGGCTCTCGCTCCGCTTCGCCACGGGGTTTCCTTTAAGGGCATGAGGAACGGCACATTCCTCATGGAAAGAAAGTGACCGCTTTAGTCAACTAAAGTGCCTTCGTTTGTTGACCCATTCATCCCCGCCCTACAACGTGGCATTTTTACCGAGCGGGCCGGGCGGGGTTTCCTGGAAATGAAAAAACCACCAAGTTTGGACCTTGGTGGTTTTTTGTTCTAATTTATCCAAACAGGTTCCGATTAGTGAAATAATGTGGCCTTAAGATTTTGTAATGAACCTGTTGCTGTTGAACCTGTAGGTGCTGACGATGACAATCCATAATTTATAGAATTAACCTGGAATGAAGCAACGTCTGTTGGTGCACCTTTTGCGGTATAGACTACAGTAAATGATTTTGTCTGACCTGGAGCAATATAGAAATACGTCGCTCCGTCATTTGTTGAATCACTATCAGAGAATGCTGCCACCTGAATACTCATCCCCATTTTACTTGAATATGTTGATCCGACAGCATGAGAGGCATCTTTCCAAATGAAGACAGGACTGTTGCCGGCTGTTATCGAAAACCCTAGAGTAAACTGCTGTCCTGTTGTTGTACTATTTGGAGTTGCAATTATAGGACTATAAATGACTGACGTATTGCTGACAGTAACAGGAAGAGTGACTGTAGGACCCCCAACCTGAACTGTTGCAGTTGTTACTGCACTCAAACCAGCAGTATTACTGACTGTGAAAGTAACTGTATAAGTTCCAGCTGTTGAATATGAGTGAGTAAATGTTGAAGTCTGCTGACTAACATTTTTTGCAACTGCAGGTGTCACACAAGTAAATCCAATTGGACATGTCGTAACATCTCCCCAATTTACAGAATAACTGAGTGAACCATTTTGAGGATCAGAAGCATTTACTGTCCAAGTACCTTGTTGACCGACGGTGAGAGTTGTTGGGAATGTACCCCCAGAAATAACTGGAGGTTGAGAAGTTGTTGTTAATATCTGATTATAACAAGTGAATCCGCTTGGACAATTTGTGGTCACAACTGTACAAGTGTAGCCTGCTGGACAAACTGTTGTATTATTTGGTGGCGTACAAATATAACCTGCGGGACAAACAACTGCGACTACACCACCTGAACACGAAGCGTTTAATTTTGCTTCAGTCAAAGGACCAAAGAAGCCGTCTGCAGGAATACCGACACTCGTCTGGTAAGAAGCAAGGGCCGCTTTTGTTTCTGAACCGAAATATCCATTTACATATGTACTAGACAAATATCCATTTACTGAGAGAAAACTCTGTAGAGCAACAACATCTTGACCTGTACTACCAACAGTTAGATTGGTGGTAAATGTGTAACATCCTGTGGTTGTTGCGATGTGTGCAAGCACATACAATCCTAAACCATTACTTATTCCTTTCGTGCTACTAACTGTGACAATGTGCCAATCGGCTGAAAGATTTGGAATTTTGATAGTCATACTTGTACCATCAGATGTTGCTGATACAAAACTACTTGTTGAAACTGTGCCATCAAAGTATGGCATTGACCCATTCAAGCGCTGACCAGTTAGAACAATCTTATCACCAACATAACCCTGATCTGGTGAAACATTAGATACATAAGGAGTGACTTCACCGACAATAGTTACAGAATTTGTTTTGAAACCAGCACCAATAGTAAATCCTGATGGATTATTTACGAGTGAAGAAAAACCAATAAGGTTATCTAACGATGCATAATATGTTCCAGCAAATAATGATTTTGGATCAACCGTTGCTGTTGCCAAAAATACTGCAGGCTGAGATGCTGGCACAAAGTAAACAACTTCTCCATATGAATTTACTTTCTTTTGAGCATTCAAGATTGGTGATAGATTATTTCTCTGTGAATTCACATAATATACACCTCCTTTTGAATCATGAAATGTAATTGAAGGATACTGATATACATATATACCATTTCTTCCACCATTTATTGAGATTGCAAAAGTAGCATTCAATGAATCTTCTTTTCTACTTGTATCGTATTTCAACTTCAATGTTGACCCGCCACTTGTTGACGTGACCGATACGTCTGCTGGAACCGTAGCATTTGCTGTAATAGCATTTGCAACAGCCGCTGTATTTGATGAGGAATTAAATCCACCTGAATTTACATTAGACCAATTAGACCCATCACTAGAATACTGAATACTATTTTCAGATGAATCACCATCTCCAAGAGCAACCCAGAGATCATTTACATAGCTTACTGCTTTTCCATAATTACCATCAAATCCACCTGAAATACTATTAGACCAATTAGAACCATCTCCTGAGTATTGAATACTATTTTCAGGAGAATCACCAGCTCCAATAGCAACCCAGAGATTATTTGCATAGCTTACTGCTTTTCCAGAATTAC
>CAIUUK010000011.1 GCA_903902315.1 uncultured bacterium
TCGTTCCAAGCCGGCGCTGATTGAAAAAAAGTTGGTCCTGAATAAATAGTTGGTGATGGCTCACCAAATAATAGGACCAGCAATCCACCAACGAGACCGTGATGCTCAATAAACTCGCCAGATTGGCAGGTTTGATTTTGATTTACTTGGGCAGCCGCTGGTTGCTGTTGTGCAACCTTCGGCTGTTTCTTGGACTGAGCCGGTGTCAGTGGTTTGGGTGTTGACTCCTGCTTTGGAGCAGGCTTGTTCTTCGGTTGCAAATCTTCAGCGGTGATGATTTGCAACCGAGCTTCGACGCTTGTCGCTGGAAGCAGGTAGATCTTGTTTTCAATCGTCGGACTAATGGTCAGGTTAGAACCGCTGACATTGTTACCGATCATGTTCAATTGATTAATCGTTATTCCGTTTGATTTGACCGATGAGGTTGGAGATAACGTGGCACTCAAATTGGCTTTTAACACGGAATTCGTTGAGGTCACCTTCGTGACCGCAACCATTCCATCTTTTTGGCTGGTGTTGCCAGTCACAGGCGACATGGTGGCGGCCGGATGCTTGGCGGAGCAACCATTTGTAGTGTTGCAATGATTAAGTGCCTTGCCCAAGCACCAGATGGTCATGATGGCCAAGGTGGCAATGATCACTGCTATGATTCTCCAAAAATTGGAAGATTCATTTCCGTTTGTATTAGAGTCCATTTTTTTTATTCTTTCTTTCTGAGTCAATGACTCAAGGTCTGGGTAACCCTTTGGTTGATTTTTCAAGGTTCTAAATGGTGTTCACAAATGTGACACCGAACCTCGTTTGTATATATGTATACTACACTTAACTGTAAAAGTCAATAGCGTATGGGGCAGATTCAACTCACAAGTGCACCACCGCGATATAAGCATTTTTGTGCTGGGAGGGAGACTCGAACTCCCAAGGATTACTCCGCATGCTCCTAAGGCATGTGCGTATACCAATTCCGCCATCCCAGCATTTTTAACTAGTGCACCGTTTAGGCTTCATTGCCCGGCTTAATAGTTTGTGCGCCCAGTAGGGATCGAACCTACGACCTTATCCTTAAGAGGGATCTGCTCTACCAACTGAGCTATGGGCGCATATTTCACTTCCGCTGCATTCTGCCAAAACAGCTATGGGCGCGAGAGTAATAATCTAACAGATTTTTTAAGGTATGACAATGGTATAGCGTTTTAATTGGAAATTAATCATTGTGACTTGAAACTTTTTACGAGGTATGTAATACTGTTCCACATGGTAAACCGAATGCGCGCAACGCGAGCCCATCGCGACAATAGACGTTCTCATCATGCTCTCGATGCAGCACGTACTTCTGTTTGCCAGAATTGTAAGGCTGCTCACAAGAGTCATGTAGTTTGCATGAACTGTGGATGGTACAATGGCCGTAAGGTTCTCGATCTTACGATCAAGGCAACCAAGAAGGCTGCAAAGGCCAAGGCTGATAGTAAGTAGTTTGTAGTAGTAAAGTTCCAAGTTCCAAGGATCATATTTTGGGAATAGCCCTCAATTGAAGTTTCGAATTTTGAATTTAATAGTTCCGTTTGCGTAACAATGTTCTTTAATCAAATCCATGGCAAATAGACATTTATCCCGCTCAGTAGTCCTCCAGGCACTTTTTGAATGGGATTTTTGTGGTCGCAAGGATGAAAATGCTTCAGTTATAATTGGACGCGATGCGAAGGAGTTCGCACCAGGTGTAGCTGATGTTTCTTTTATGGATGAGTTGATGAAAGGTATCCTCGCTAAACATGGGGAACTTGATGACATTATTTCTAAAGCCGCTCCGGAATGGCCAATCGACAAAATTTCTCCAATCGATCGTAACGTGCTCCGTTTAGGTTTATACGAACTTCTTTTTGCTGATCGTGTCGAAGTTCCAGCAAAGGTTGCTATCAATGAAGCTATCGAACTAGCCAAAACTTTTGGCGGAGAGACGAGTGGCAGGTTCGTCAACGGCGTTCTCGGTGCAGTTTACAAGGAGCTCGGTGAACCTGGTAAGGATGCTCAGCCAGTTGTTAAAAAGAAAAAGGCCGAAGTTCCATATGAGCAGATGCCTATCCAGCATCTTGGTGGTGCAGTTGTTTATGCTCGTCATGAAAACGATATCTATTTTGCATTCGTTCACGATATCTTTGGTCACTGGACTCTTTCAAAAGGAAAGCTCGAAGGAGAGGAGGATGTGAAAGCTGGCACCATCCGCGAGATCAAAGAAGAAATGGGTATCGATATTGTAATTGAGAATGACCTTTCTCAGAACGAGTATATAGCCAATGATCCAAATATCGGCAAGATCCGCAAGCAAGTTCACTATTTCCTTGGTCAAGCCAAGTTCGGTCCTCTAACTCGCGGTCCTAGTGGTGGTCTCGATGATGCAAAATGGTTCAAGATAGACGCTATACTTGATTTGAATTTTTACAATGATATTTTGCCTATAGTCGCAAAAGCAGTAACTATTGTGAGTGAAGCGTAATGTAAATCAACGAATACGTGCGAATAATACGAATATAATGACGAAAAATTTTGAAACATTAGCGGAACATCTTAATGTCACGTTCAGTGATATTTCTCTTTTGCGCACAGCTTGTACGCACCGTTCATATATAAACGAAAATCGTGATTCTGGTCTCGAGCATAATGAGCGCCTCGAATTTTTGGGTGATGCTGTACTCGAGCTGATTGTTACCAGTTTTCTTTTCCGTAAATATCCCAAGAAAGCAGAAGGTGAATTAACAGCTTTTCGTTCGGCTATTGTTAATACGGTTAGTTTGGCGAAAGTTGGCGATAAGATCGGCCTCAATGATTATATGCTTCTCTCAAAAGGTGAGTCTAAAGATACTGGCCGTGCTCGCGCTATCATTCTCGCGAACGCTGTTGAAGCGGTTATCGGAGCCATTTATATGGATAGTGGATATGATACTTCTGCTAATTTTATTTCGGAGCATATTTTGAATATCATTGATATTGATGAGATCGTAAAGAACAAAACTTGGATTGATGCCAAAAGTAAATTCCAGGAGAAGTCACAGGAAAAGGTTGGCTTAACACCTTCATATAAGACCCTCAAGGAGACTGGTCCTGATCATGACAAGAAATTTACTCTCGCTGTTTTCCTCGGTGATGTGCAGATTGCAACCGGTGAAGGGAAGTCCAAACAAGAAGCTGAACAAAAGGCCGCTGAAAACGCTTTGGTGGTTAAAAAGTGGTAAAGAGTGACTTTAATCAATCATCGTGCTTATCTTTGGATAGGCGCAGTTTTTATTATCGTGTTACAATATAAACGAACCTTTTTCCTCTTTTTATTATGCAAAAAACAACATGCCGTAACGGATATGTAATTGACTCAGATGGTAACCATGTTTTTCCTTTTTTTTATGACGATACAAGGAAGACCGTTAATGTTGAGACAATGCTCCAGACATGTGGTGTCTGCCATGCAAGGTTTCCGATTATTAAATATTCGGAACATGAATTATTCTGTATCGGTCGTATTCCTTGGATGAAGCATTTGCAATTGACAAGCCCATTAAAAGTCTCTTTTTAATTAACCCACCTCCTCCAGTCGCTTGTCTTCTGGAGGACTTTTTTACGTCACTTTAGTCAACTAAAGTGAGCTGGTATAAAGTTTGTCGACCTGAACCTCAAAGTCATGCTAAAATACACTTAAGAATCGACACACGTATCAACCACTTCCATGTATCTGAAATCCCTCGAATTATCCGGCTTTAAATCTTTTGCAAAGAAGGCGACACTTAATTTCAATTCGGCTATTACGGGTATCGTTGGACCGAATGGCTCTGGAAAGTCGAATACTGCTGAAGCGTTCCGTTTTGTACTTGGCGAACAGTCTATCAAATCACTTCGTGGTAAGCGTGGTGAAGACATGATTTGGAATGGAGGTGGCGATGGACCTGCTGGTGCTAGTCGGTCAAACCGCGCTTCTGCAAAACTTACTTTTGATAATTCGCGCCGAATGTTTTCGACTATCGATTTCGATGAAGTTACCATCGAGCGCATCGTGCACCGTGACAATAGTAACGAATACCTTTTGAATGGCACACAGGTTCGCCTCAAGGATATCATCGAGCTTCTGGCAACTGCACATGTTGGTGCAACAGGTCACCACATAATTTCTCAGGGCGAGGCAGATCGTATTTTGTCAGCTTCGATTCGTGAACGTCGTGAAATGATTGAGGATGCTCTGGGTTTGAAAATCTATCAATGGAAGAAATTAGAAAGTATCAAGAAACTTGAAAGAACTGAGGAAAATATGAAGCAAGTCGAATCACTTCGTCGTGAGATTGCGCCTCATCTGCGTTTTCTCAAGAAACAAGTCGAGAAAGTCGAAAAAGCAGAGGAGATGCGCCGTGAGCTTATTTCTGTATATAAGATTTATTTTGCTCAGGAAGAACATTTTGTGGCGACAGAAAAAGCGCGTCTACACAGTGAAATAGCTGAACCACGCAAAGAACTTTCAAACCTAGAACACGCTTTAAATAAAGCCAAAGATATTCTGACTGCTTCAAAAAGCAAAGATGTAACTAGTGACGAGCTTATTTCACTCGAAAAGAAACTGGCTGATACTCGTATTGAAACCGATACTGTTGTGCGTGAGCTTGGCCGTATTGAGGGTGAAATTAATGCAAACAAACGCGCAAAGGAAAAGGAAGAAGGCAGAATGAAGCAAGAAGAGTTCAAAACTGTATATCTTAAAGATGTTGAAGAAGTCATACAAACTATTGAGAATTTTCATTCTATTGCTGATGCCAAACAACTTTTCAAAGAGGTCATTCAAGCACTCAAAGGCTTCGTGACGCGTCATCGTTCGTCGACTGATTCACAATTTATAATTGATGTAGAGAAAGAGTTAGTTAAATTACATGAACAGAAAAAAGAACTTGAACATAAACGAGCTCAGCTTGCAGATCATGAAAAGAAAATAACTTCGGAATATAATGCTCTTAAACAAAAGATTGAACAAGAAAAAGACACTAATCGTGATGCTGAAAAAGAAGTTTTTAGAATCATTGCTCGCCAGAACGAAGTGCGTCATGTTGTTGGCTCATTGAACGCTGAGATAGTCAAAATCGAACACTCTGAAGCTGAGTTTAAACGCGAGCTTGGTGAGGCTGGAATTATTGTTGGAAGAGAAGCGACACAATACGAAGAATTTTCAAGCTTAAATGTTAAAGGTTCAATTAACGAAAATCGCACAGAGCAGGAAAATCGTAAGCATCAAATCGAACGGCTGAAAATTCGCCTCGAAGATATGGGTGCTGGTGGCGGTGCTGAAGTTATGAAGGAGTATAAAGAAACTGAGGAACGTGACGCATTCCTGGCACGCGAATTAGCTGACCTTGAAAAAGCTGGTGATGAATTGCGTAAACTTATTGCAGATCTGGATGTTCGTATCGATGTTGAATTCAAGCAGGGTATAATTAAAATCAATAAAGAATTTACAAATTATTTTTCACTGATGTTTGGTGGTGGTCATGCTGAACTTTCTGTTATTAGAGAAGTCAGGAGAAAGAAAAAGAATGAGGAAACCGAGCTGGGTGAAATATTGTCTGGTGATATAGATGCCAATATGCAAATGGGCGCGAATGAAGCAAATGAGGAAGGTCCGGAAGGTTTAGAGGTGAATGTTAGTTTACCTCGCAAAAAAGTTAAAGGCCTTATGATGCTTTCTGGTGGTGAACGTGCTCTTACTTCTATTGCTTTGCTTTTTGCAATTTCACAAGTAAATCCACCTCCGTTCATCATCCTCGATGAAACAGACGCTGCACTCGATGAAGCAAATAGTAAAAAATATGGAGATATGATCGAGAACCTTTCTAAATCTTCTCAGCTAATCCTCATTACTCACAACCGCGAAACAATGTCACGAGCCGGTGTTCTTTACGGTGTGACCATGGGTGCAGATGGTGCATCAAAGCTTCTCTCGATTCAATTCGAGGAAGCTGTAAAAGTAGCGAAGTAAACACGGATAAGATAAACTAACCGTATGGAACATCTCACCAAGCAACAAATAGTTTTGCTCACACTTTTGGTGTCATTTGTTACATCTCTTTCAACTGGTATTGTGACAGTTTCTCTCATGGATCAAGCACCAGCTGGAGTAACTCGAACAATTAATCAAGTAATTGAAAAGACTATACAGCAGGCTGCTCCACAAAGTGCTTCTGTTGGTCTTGTTTCAATTTCTGTTGATGATCAAATTGCATCAGCAACTGCAAAGGTTGCTTCAAGCACAGTACAAATCAAACCAACAAATTCCGACGTAGTTATTGGTCTTGGAATAATTATTTCAAAAACCGGTTTTATTATCACTGATAAATCCATAATTAATTCGAATCAATCATATGTGGCTGTTATGGCAGATGGAACGAGTATGCCACTTTTATTTACTCCATCAACTACTACGATTCAGACTCTTCAGATAAATGGTGCCACAATACCAGCAAATATTTCTGGCACGTATTCTCTCGGTCAAAAAGTCTTTTCGTTGACTGGAACATCGACACAAGCTTTGGGTGAAGGTTTGATTACAAAGATGAATGTTACTTCAAACGATTTTATAACCACCTCAATTTCTGGAGCAAACTCCGGCGCACCACTTTTCGATGTTCAAGGAAATGTAATCGGCATAGGGATTGCAGGAAAGTTTTATCCAATTGCCAACTAGTCATTTTTGGGCTATAGTTTCGTTATGCCTCCAATCAATAAATTAACCACAAAAGCTAGGGAAGCCTTACGCAGAGCGCATGAACTCGCTATTGAACGTGGCCAAAATCACGTCAATCCAGTACATCTACTTTGCGCACTCATTCTACAAGAGGAAAGTATGGTTGCATCTATTCTCGATAAGATGGAAGTTGATACACAGGTTCTAACTGATGTTGTTTTGGAAAATATAGAAGGTGGTGAAGGTTCGAATGTCCTTTCTCCTTCATATCAAATTTATCTCACTCCAGATCTTGCTCAGATTTTAGATAATTCTGTTAAGGTTGCTGAAAATTTCAAAGACGAATTTATTTCTACAGAACATTTGTTTTTGTCTATTTTTGATATTCCATGCGTGGCTCGCGACATTCTTGGTCGCTTCAAGATCGATCGTGATAATGTGACCAAGATCATTGAACAGTTGAAGAAAAGCCCAACTCTTCAGGATAATCAGCCAAAAAAATTCCGTACACTTTATAAGTATGCTCGTTCCTTGACGAGGCTCGCAAATGAAAATAAGCTCGACCCAGTTATAGGTCGTGACGCAGAGATAATGCGCATCATTCAGATTTTGTCTCGCAGAACGAAGAATAATCCAATCCTCATCGGTGAAGCTGGAGTCGGAAAGACCGCTATTGTTGAAGGTTTGGCACTTCGTCTAGCTCAAGGTGATGTTCCAGAATCTCTCAAGGATAAGGAGCTCGTCTCGCTCGACCTCGGTTCACTTATCGCTGGCACAAAATATCGCGGTGAATTTGAAGAGCGCCTAAAAAACATTCTCAAAGAAATTGAGCGTTCAGAAGGCAAGATCATCCTCTTTATCGATGAGATACATACTCTCGTAGGTGCAGGTGCCTCTGAGGGCTCTATGGACGCTTCAAATATGCTTAAACCGGCTCTCGCTCGTGGTGAGCTACGCGCTATCGGTGCAACGACCTTGCGTGAGTATCAGAAGCATATTGAGAAAGATCCAGCACTTACACGCCGTTTTCAGCCAGTTTTTGTACAGGAACCATCACAAGAAGACGCTGTTGCTATTTTGCGCGGTTTGAAAGAAAAATATGAACTCTTCCACGGCGTTCACATAACTGATGATGCTATTGTTGCTGCTGTCACACTTGCAAGTCGTTATATTACAGATCGTTTCTTGCCTGATAAAGTTGTGGATTTGATTGATGAAGCATCATCCAGTCTGCGTATTTCTCTTGAAAATATGCCTGAAGAACTCGAAGAGACCCGTCGCAAGATTATGCGTCTTGAAATAGAGCGTGAGGCCTTGAAAAAAGAAACTAGTAAAGAATCAAAGTCTCGTAAGGAAAAAATAGAAGAAGAAATAGCTAATCTTAAGGAGGGTACTTCTGAGCTTGAGCTCAAATGGAAAAATGAAAAGAATACTATTACAGATATAAAACGAGTAAAGAAGGAGCTCGAAGCGTTTCGTATGGAAGCTGAAATGGTTGAGGCACGCGCTGATCTTGTAAAGGCAGCTGAGATTCGTTATGGAAAAATTCCTGCTTTAGAAAAGGAATTGGAACAAAAGAGTAAGAGACTGAAAAAACTCCAGTCATCACGCCGAATCCTCAAGGAGGAAATTGTCGCAGAAGATATTGCTGCAGTTGTTTCTCGATGGACTGGTATACCGGTATCACGCATGCTTGAATCAGAAGCATCAAAACTTGTTCGTATGGAAGATGATTTGAAGAAAAAAATCGTCGGCCAGGATGAAGCTGTCACAAAAATCGCAGATACGATTCGTCGTTCCCGTGCTGGTATAGCCGATCCAAATCGTCCAATCGGTTCGTTTATTTTTCTTGGACCGACTGGTGTTGGTAAAACAGCCCTTACAAAGACTCTTGCTGAGTTTATGTTTAATGATGAAAAGGCTCTCATCCGAGTTGATATGTCGGAGTTTATGGAGAAGCATTCAGTTTCAAAGCTTATCGGTTCACCTCCAGGTTATGTTGGCCATGATGAAGGAAGTAATATCACAGAGACAGTTCGTCATCGTCCTTACTCGGTAATTTTGTTTGATGAGATAGAAAAGGCTCATCCTGAAGTCTTCAATATTTTATTGCAGGTTTTGGACAATGGTCGTTTAACTGATTCAAAAGGCCGTATCGTCAATTTCCGTAACACGGTTATTATCATGACTTCAAATATCGGTTCACAGCATATCGAAAAGATGGAAAAACTTGGCTTCACAAGTCCAGGTGCTACTGATGCAAAAAATTACATTCAGACAAAGGATAAAGTCATGTCTTCGCTCAAGGATCATTTCCGTCCAGAATTTTTGAATCGTCTCGATGATATTATTATCTTTGATATTCTTTCACCTGAAGCGATAAAGGAGATTGTCAAAATTCAGGTTGCTGAAGTTGTTAAACGCTTGGCCGAAAAGGGTATTGAGCTTGTATTGGAGATGCCTGCTTATGAATATCTTTCGAAAGAAGGCTATAATCCTCAGTATGGTGCACGACCGTTGAAGCGTTTGATTCAGAATAAGATACTTACTCCGGTTGCAAAACTCATCATTGGTCAGGAGTTGAATAAAGGCGGAACTATCACAGTTGGAGTGAAGGCTAGTGCTGGTAAGGATGTGGCCGTCAAAGATGGTGGTGAGGAGTTTACATTTGATGTGAAGAAGAAGCGTGGCAAGCAGGAGAGTTCTGTGGTCATGTCGGATTCGGTGATGGTGAAGTAGGGTGAAAGGAGATAGTGTGTAAATTTGTTGTTGTCTAAATTTATATTATAATAGAAGTACTGTCGAAAGGCGGTATTTTTATTTCACTATGTCTGCAAAACCAGTCATTCCAGTTTCAAAGTTAAATATGATTAAGGACTTATACTATGTGCAAAAAAAGCATATGTCATTTATTGCACATGAGTTTGATGTCTCAATCGATGTAGTGTCTTCATTCATGCGTAGACATAATCTAAAACGTAGGACTCCAGCAGAGTCAAATAGAATAAATTTTGAAAATAAACCACTTTCATATGCTAGAAAAATACCTAAAAACGAACAAGAAAGAATTTTAGAAGTATCCGGAGTAATGCTTTACTGGGCTGAAGGATATAAAGGAGAAAAATGGGATACTGTTGATTTTGCTAATAGTGACA
>CAIUUK010000012.1 GCA_903902315.1 uncultured bacterium
ATTCGAACATACTGGAAAATGAAGACATTCTGGCTCGAAATAATCGTCACAATTACAGCTCTTTGTATACTTGCACACAGTTTATAACTTGCTATGATACAAGGCACCTACGGTTAATTTACGTTTTTACCTTTTATTCCTCTACCCTTTTAATATACCAACATGCCACACATCACTCCTGAAATCGAAACATTTGCACGCATCAAAGTTCTTGGTGTTGGTGGTTCTGGTAGAAATGCGGTCAATCACATGATCACCGCCAAGGTAAAAGGTGTCGACTTTATCGTAGTCAACACAGATGCTCAAGACCTCCACGGTTCTCTTGCAAAAAAGAAAATTCACATTGGCAAGAATCTCACCCGCGGTCTTGGTACAGGCATGAACCCTGATCTCGGCCGTCGCGCAGCAGAAGAAACCCGTGACGAGGTTCAGGATGCTATCAAAGGCGCAGACATGGTCTTCGTAACTTGTGGTCTGGGTGGTGGTACAGGTAGTGGAGCATCTCCAATGGTCGCTCGTATTGCAAAAGAGCTCGGATGTCTCACTGTTGGTGTGGTTACAAAACCTTTTTTCTTTGAGGGTCGCCAGCGTTCAAGAATTGCTGAGACAGCTCTTGAAGAATTAAAGAAAGAGGTTGATGCTATCATCGTCGTTCCAAACGACCGTCTTCTTTCAACAGTTGGCAAAGACACAACTGTCAAAAATGCTTTTTCAATGTGTGATGAAATTCTCCGCCACGCTGTCGAAGGTATTTCTGATCTCATCACTACTCCAGGTTTGATCAACATTGACTTCGCTGATATCAGAACAGTTATGGAAAACGCTGGATCAGCACTCATGGGCATCGGCTCAGCTACCGGTGAAAACCGCGCTATTGAAGCAGCAAAGGCCGCTATCAACAGTCCTCTCCTCGATGTTTCTATCACTGGTGCAAAAGGTGTTCTCTTCTCGATTGCTGGTGGTGAAGACCTCACCATGTTCGAAATCCAGGACGCTGCAAAGGTTATTACAGAATCTATCGACCCAGAAGCAAAAATCATCTTTGGTACAGTCAAAGACGACAAACTCAAGAAAAACGAAGTTCGCGTCACCGTTATCGCTACTGGTTTTCCAGAAGGAGCTTCATCGAAGATATCGAACAACACTCCAGCTCAGGAATCACCTATTAGCGCTCTCTCCAGAAATTCAGATAAATCAACCAGCAAAGAACGAGGAGGTCTCGCTAGTTCAGCTGGTAAAATTTTCAACACGCTTTCTGCTTCTTCATCAAATGAAAGTCGTGACGTTCGCAAAGAAACTTCAGCTATGCCACCAGCTCCAAAATCAACTGATTCTATTGTACGCAAAGAAGTTAAAGCCGACATTAACGACGATGATGACTGGGGTGCAGTTCCAGCTTTCTTGCGCCGTTCGAGACTAAAATAGAAAAAATTAAATTCGACAGTTTAAATATAAAAAGAAAATCGCGGCAGCCAAGAGGGCTGCTGCGATTTTTTTGTTTAAAGAACTTCTAGTCCGCCGAAGCGAATCAGATTTGGAAGTCGGTCATGTAATGTCCACAAGCCAAACCACGTTCGTAGTGATCCTTCGCACGCTTGAAGTGAATATTCAGGTCTGGACTAACAAGCCCAAATGTTTTTGCCGCAAACGAGACTTGATGCCTGAACTGATAGCGAAGTTCGTGTAATTGCATTTTTACTTTATCCCCACGAACATTGACGAAGTTAATTTCATCCAAATCACTCATACCCGCTACCTCGCATTGCACGATTAGCACACAAAGCCTTTCAATTTCATGAACAATATCCAGTGGCGAAGTGATAACTGAGTAATCCATTTGACGCAGATATTCAACCTGTTCACCGAGGTCACGGTATAAGTTTATTTTTTTCAAGAAACATCTCTCAATCTGCTGAGGAATTAAAAACATTAATCCCACCAAACAAATGAAAAACATTATTTGATTAAAAGAAACATGTTGCTTTATCAGCGCGACCATCAAAAGCATTCCCGTGAATAAAATCCCAGCCATACAGATTAACTGAACCGGCTCTGCAATTACCCAAGTTAAGCATGATACTTTTACATAATCATGCCGAATTATTTCAAGAGCTTCCTTGGTAGGAATATCCTGGGGATATTTCTTGTCCCGCAACGTCGCCAATTCACAAGTGACAGGATTTGCATTGTATTGTGCAAGAAGTGCACGACCAATTTCATGAGTCAATGTAATGTCTCTTTTCATAACCAATTTTCTTTTTCAATGCCAATTGTTGTCTGCATCTATATGAAGGTTTCTGGCCTCCATCACTCACAGGTTTCTGACCTGTAAACGATTTTAATAGATAGACTGTTTTGGCGAACAAATCTGGGTGTATTATATCACCAAAGTGGTACATAGTCAATAGCTTAAAAATGGTCTCTAGCCTAGCTATTTGTTATACTTACTCATCATGAATCAACCTTCCAACCAAATCCCTTACGACCTCGCAATTATCGGTGGTGGACCAGCAGGCGCTGCTGCAGCTGTCTACGCCGCTCGTAAACGACTTAAAACCATAGTTATTACCAAAGATTGGCTCGGTCAAAGTAATGTCTCAGAAAAGATAGAAAATTGGGTTGGTACAGTAGCTATTTCTGGTTTTGAGCTCTCAAAGAGTCTTGAAAATCACGCCAAAGCCTATGGCAAGGACATCATGGATTTCAAAGACGGCGAGTGGGCTACGCAACTCTCCCAAGTCTCAATTATCAATGATCAAAAATCGCAGAAACAATTTTCCATAACTACCAACAAAGGATCATACCTTGCGCATTCAATCCTCATAGCATCTGGTAGCAGTCGTCGTAAGCTTGAAGTTCCTGGTGCTGATAAGTATGAGCATAAGGGCCTCACCTATTGCGCAACATGTGATGGACCACTTTATGATGGTCAGGATGTGGTTGTTGTTGGAGGAGGTAACGCCGGCTTTGAGAGTGCTTCGCAACTTCTGGCATATTGTAAGAGCGTCACCCTACTTGCTCGCAGTGAATTCAAAGCTGATCCGGGTACCATCGATGCGGTCTCCAAAAATCCTAAATTTAGAGGCATTCAATTCGCTATTCCAAAAGAAGTCAGAGGCGACAAATTCGTCACTGCTTTTGTATATACAGACAGCAAATCTGGCAAAGACATAGAATTACCGACGACTGGCATATTCATGGAAATTGGCTCTGTACCAAATACAGATTTCGCAAAGGATTTAATCAAGCTCGACACACACAATCATATCGTCACTGACTCAAATAACCAGCGAACATCTATAGATGGCATTTGGGCTGCTGGTGATGTCACTGACGGCTTGTACCACCAAAACAACATTGCAGCTGGCGATGCTGTAAAGGCGGTTGAGGATATTTACCTTTGGTTACATACTAAATAATAGGACATTTCCCCCACAAACCTTTTCCAGCTTTTTTCGCTTCTAATTCATCGGCTTTAAATAGACCCTGATACTGATATGGATTCTTTTCATTAAAAGTATATTCGTGTGCATACCCTTCTTTAATTAAGAATTCATTCACAAATAAGTCACTTGTAGTCGTTGATACCCCATCTGGCTTCTGCACGAGCTTCACATAAGCCAATAACCGACCATATTTATCGACTCTTTCATAATTTGCATTAAGAGTCAGAAACACGCTCTTGCCTGTTAAAATCTTTTTTACTTCATTGGAAGCTTCAGGACCAAAGCACTCGACGGGTTTATAAGGGTCAACAGTTTCTGGTGTATTTATTCCTAATAATCTAACTGTGATTATATGCCCTTCGATTAGCACTTTTATCGTATCACCATCAATAACATCAGTTACCGGATAAAGAGTATTTGGATCTACTGAAACTGTATTGGCCCAGGAGATGTATTTACTTGTACCTGAATTATAACCGCCATAGCCACGACTATTTTTATGATTAAAGATCCACACGACTAAACCTATACTCAAACCAATTCCACACAAACACAAAATAATCACTGACCAAAGTCGGATCTTATTCTCAAACATATTTTATTTTCCAAAATTAACTCAAGTGATAACAATGCCCCGACGGCAAACCTTCCTTGTGCACAATATTATCATACGAAATACAAGCAATCAAAAAACTCACCTTTTGAGTGAGTTTTTTGATTAATTAAACGATTTATTAAATCGTAGAATTAAATTTCTGAAACTAGAATCCGAACAAATGCTTGAAGAAACCTCCAACACTTCCAAAGAAACCTACTTTTTTAGGTTGATCATTAACCTGCTCATGAATTGTTGTAGCTGTTACTGAACTTCCATTGATGGTTCCTTGAACAATAACCCTTTGACCAACAGTAACTGTTGAAAGTGCCACTGTAGTTGCACCATTCAATACTTTCGCATTTGAAGCGTCAATAGTATAAGTGGTACTGGACATAGTTGTGACCGTAAGAGTTGTGCCATTTATGACCGTAACTGTACCAGCAATTACAGGCTGACCGTTACCCATAAATCCTGTTGTTGATGAAGCCATACCAGGACGACCCTTTTCACCTTGTGAACCATTGTCTCCCATCATGCCTACACTATCATAAATTGTGGTGGCAGTAATAGATGTTCCTGTAATTGAACCTTGAACAAATATTCTATCTCCTACAGCAATATTTGAAACCGTACTTGTAGCATTGCTCTTTCTAACAACTGCATTTGTAGCATTTACTGTGTAAGTACTAGAAGTAGTTGCGTAATTCATATTTGTACGACCAGTAATAGTAACAGTGTTACCACTAACGGCAATGACTATACCCGAGATAACAGGTCTCATTGAAATAGAATTGCGACCCTGATCACCTTTGTGTCCAGGTGGTACTGGCTGTGTACCACGACCATGACCTTGAGTTTGCCAGCCGAGATTTTCTGGTCGATTAATCTGATTCGTTTGACCATTATTTGTCTGTGCAAAAGCCGGTAATGCGATAATTGCTGTCATTGCAATACCAGATGCAACTGCTAAAATCTTTTTTGTATTTATATTCATAAATTAATAGTTAATGATTGATAAATTTAATTCAATAATAAGGTCACTTTGACCTGTGTATTATATACGAAAATAGACAGAGTTTGGTGCGAAACTATTTATGGTATGAATTAATCAGTTTTTCAGCCTTTTCAGCTAGATCCATAAAGATTGAAATCTCCTTCATGCTGAATTTTCTAGGTTTTATATCTTTGACACAAAATACACCAACTGGCATTTTGCTAACTGAATCATAGAGAGCCATACCAGCATAAAATCGAATAAATGGTTCGTTTATAACATAAGGATTATTTTTAAACCTATTATCCAAATGAGTGTCTTCAACTATGAAAATATCGTCAGCCAACATAGCATAACCACAAAAAGCAATTTCACGAGGACCTTCTTTGATAGACATACCTTGGCATGATTTAAACCATTCACGATTTTTATCAATGATGGTTATTGTTGAAATTGGAACATGCAAAAGTTGTAAAGCTTCTTTTGTGACAGCATCAAATTGTGGATCACTCGGTGTATCAAGTATACCTAGTCGGTGAACCGCTTCTAATCTCTCAGCTTCATCTGGATGCAATAGATTCATAGATATGTCTATTATAGCACTTTTGCGGAGAGGAAGAGATTTGAACTCTTGAGACCCTTACGAGTCTGCTGGTTTTCGAAACCAGTGCCTTCAACCACTCAGCCACCTCTCCCGGGGTGAGTACTTACCATAACATTTTTTATGATTTTGTAAATTAAAATAAATATGATAGTATCGTTCTACGGCCCTATCGTCTAACGGTTAGGACACCGCCTTTTCAAGGCAGTAATCGGGGTTCGATTCCCCGTAGGGCTACCAATTTTTTAAGGTCTATAAATATAGTGTTTAGAAATACCTAACAATGATTGTTCGAAACAATGTTAGTTGATATAATTAACTACATGAAAAATGAACAAGAAAATATTCTTAAGAGCTTATTTAACAGAAGTGTAAAATGGGGGTTATTAAATATTCTACAGATTGTTGTGTGTATCATTGTAGGAAATTACATATACAGCAATAATGTATTCCCTCCAATAATGACTAATGTAATTGTTGTTATAATTGCAATTATTTGTTTAAGCCTAATGTGGTATTTGAGTGGGAAAAAAGCGAAACTATTGGCTAGTACTGACAAGAAATTTTCTGAAATAGAAAAAATTAAAATTAATTCTAAATGATTATATTGCAACCTATTTCTATTAGTTC
>CAIUUK010000013.1 GCA_903902315.1 uncultured bacterium
ACTTGTGATAGCCATCTTGATTTCCATTGGGGCATATTCAAAAACTGGTACACCAACTTTGAGAGCTTGATATATGATAATTCCGCGCACTTCCGAAACACGCATAGCAGTCTTTTGGTTTTTTGTAATAAAGAGAGTCTCTATCGCCAAAGCATCAGGCTTATGTTTGGCGAGTATTTTCGTCACTTCATCGCCAAGTATCTTGAAACGATCATATATGGTGTCTTTCGCAGATGTGGTTATGCAATCAGAAAAAAGAACAGAATCTTTTCCTTTGGCTGATTTTTCTATGATGGCTACACCAAGGCGGTCATAGCCTGGATCAATGCCGAGGATGATCATAGACTAATAGTAAACGGTAAATAGTAATCAGTAAACAGAGGGAGTGATTACTCCGCATTTGTGAAGACTTCCTGTACCTCGTCGTTATTTTCAAGCTCTTCAACCATCTTTGTGAGCAATTCAATATCAGCATCTTCGAGAGGCATGGTCGTCGTCGCAATCCATTTACCAGATTCTTTTTTGAATGCCCACGATGCACTGCCAGGAGAGGCTAGTTCGAAACCATTGAGCGAAAGAATATGTTTAATTTCCTGGGCGGCTTTGTTGCGGTTATCGGTAAGAGCTTCTATAAGTATTGCGATGCCACCGGGTCCATATGTTTCGTAAACGATCGACTCCATTTCGGCACTGTTATCTGTCGTCGCTTTTTTTATTGCACGATCAATCGTGTCGTTTGGCATATTTTCACCGCGAGCTTTCTCGACAGCAGCCATGAGGCCTGGGGAGGTGAGGGCACCATGAGCCTTTTTTGCTTCTACTGTTATGAGACGGACCAGCTTGCCGAAATTCTTGCTCTTTTGAGCGTCGTTTTTGGCTTTGATATGTTTGATTTTTGAGTATTTATTGTGGCCGGACATGGTGGTTAAACTGTACACCCAAGGGCGTATTAAATCAATTTACTTCAATTTCATTCTTACAGCTTTAATCTCATCGTTTTGCCTCTTTTTCAGTTCACGCATTTCTTTTTTGTGTCTTGATTGCATCTTTTTAATATCCTCGGCAGGAGGAAGTGATTCCGGATAGATGTTTGACTTAACCAAAACACCTCTAACGTTCGTGTTATTTGTAACATGTTCGTTCAATATAGGGCCTTTTCCTTGAAGATTCTTCTTTCTAGTATTCTCTGATGTTATCGCAGCCGCAAACTCTTTGGCTGAAATAGTTACTTTTGGTAATACGTCCGCCAAAGGGGTATTTTTACCTGCACCTAACTTCCTCTTCATATCGTCTGTTGATTTGCCTCCAAAAAGTGCTTTATCACCGAAGCTTCTAATCTCTGATAGTCCGCGGCCATCCACACCCCTGCCAAAGACAAGTGCCGCAAAATCTTTTTCAGTTACGCTTAACTTTTCTCTAGCCGTGAGTCTCTCCAATTCAGTCATTCTCTGTTCAATAAGCTCCATTTTTCTGGTTTGTGTAGCAAAGTATGCTTGAGCGAAGGCAATCTCAGTCTTTCGGGGGTCGCCATTTAATGTAATTAAATAACAAGCATACCGAGTTAATTTTATGTCATCTATTTCTTTTTCTGCTCCACTGCCTATACTGACCATCTTCCTGACGCCAGGAAAATGGTCTACAACTGAACCTTTAGATTTTTCACATGCCTCCTTTGCTCTATCAATGGCGGTCTGAAAATTTTCCCATTTGGTATAACCTAGTAATGGATATAAATCCCTTGCATACCAGTATTCAACACCGTTTTGGCGACGGTTATCATCAAAGGTCTTGTACAAAGTTTGTAACTGATTAGATTCCATGCAGATAATTTTATCACTACAAAAAAGCTTGGGAACTTACCAAGAGGAATTATTTATTCTGTAGTTTTATGGTAGTATTAAGGAATGGAAAAGTTTAATGGAATACAACTGAAACCTCCTATATTACAGAAAAAGAAAGAGAAGCTTTTGATAAAGCAGAGAAAAGAACAAAGAATGATCTTGAGAGAAGACTGGTTTCTGATATAGAATCGACAGGGTCGTATTTGCTTGCAGTTTTAAATAATAAAGAAAAATATTCCGAATCAATGATCATTAATAGTGATGGAGAGATCGAACGCCACACTTTTATGGATAATGCCAATAGAAATATACTTGAAGGTGCAAAAAGCTTTGATGTAAGCCGGGAAGGATTGAATAAATTGATAGAAGGCGTTGAGAAAAGATTTAAACACCTTAGATTCGAGATCGATGAAGCTGATGGCGAGATAACTCTAACGGTTGAGAATTTGATCAAGAAAGGAGCCTTTGTTAATTGGATTAATCAGGGCGCCAATCAATGGTCTGAACCAAGGCAGATTGTTCATATAAGTGAGGATGGCAAATATGCTTTTTTTGACGGAAGCATGTCCGGAATCCCTGTTAGTCAGTTGGAATTACCAGAGGCAGAGTTTGTTTAGTAGGAAATAATTCTTGTATAAGAACTTTTAATTATAGTAACTTCGCGTGACCCTTTTCACCCAAATGCGCATATGCTTTATCTGTTGCAATACGTCCACGAGGCGTCCTTTCAAGCAAACCCAACTGAATCAAGTAAGGTTCATAAACCTCTTCTATAGTAGCCATCTCCTCTGATAGGGCAGCGGCAACGGTATTCAACCCAACAGGACCTCCGCCAAATTTATGGATGATGACTTTGAGAATATCACGATCGGCGGCAGTGAGTCCGAGAATATCGACACCAAGCATGGTTAACGCTTTCTCGACAGACGCGCGATCGAGGTCGGTTTTGTGAATTTGGGCGAAATCACGACATCTTTTGAGATGATAGTTGGCTGTTCGTGGAGTAAAGCGTGAACGAACAGCTATTTCGCGAACAGCATCGTCGTGAATGGTGATACCGAGTATTTTGGCGGACCTTTTTATAATCTCACCAATTTCTTCGTTTGAGTAAAATTCGAGTTTGAAAACACCACCTGAAAAACGGCTACGTAGGGGGCTGGAAATCATGGCTATCCGAGTGGTAGCTGCGATGAGGGTAAAAGGAGGTAAATCGAGTTGTATTGTCCTTGCTGATGGACCTTTGCCTATGATAATATCTAATACTCCGGACTCCATTGCAGGGTATAGAACTTCCTCTATAGCTTTGTTGAGTCTATGTATTTCGTCAATAAAAAGTATATCTCCGGCAGAAAGATTCGTGAGGACCGACGCTAGATCGCCGACCTTGAGAATTGCGGGGCCGGAAGTTACTTTCATTTGAGCACCGTTCTCTTTGGCTATGAGATGAGCCAGAGTTGTCTTGCCGAGACCTGGAGGTCCATAAAAAAGGATATGTTCAGGTGGGTGAGCTCGTTCGCGAGCAGCGGTTAGAAGAATATGGAGGTTATCCTTGATGTTTTTTTGACCGATATAATCGTCCCAACGGGAAGGACGGAGGGTTTGGTCGAGAAAACCCACCTCTTTATCGTCGACATGAGAGTCGCTAGGGGAACCGTGTGATTGTTGAGAAGTACTTGACATTTAAATAGTTATATGCTAGTGTTATGAGGTCGTTGAAATAACGTTTGATTCCAGCAGGTTTTCATTCGAACCCATAATTCTCTAAGCAATGGCCTTCCCAGGTTTGGGTATAGTGCTAAGGACATTTTGGTTGCAATACTCCGGTATCGCGTACTGAAATTATCCTCGGGACTCTACCTCGCTTGACTCATCACGAGACAAGATTTTGCTTAGAGAATTCTGTGTTCGATCTCATTTAAGGAACTTGACTCAAAGTTCGAATTTGCTGATTCCTCTATTTTTTATCCTAGCGCTATGCACAGGAAAAAAGCAATTGACACCACACAGCATTTTCTGTTTTAACGATATTTTTAAGGAGTAACTAATCTGTGAGTGTAATAACGCGTTCGAGTTCTGCAAGGGAAGTGACACCGGCGAGGATTTTTAGAACACCATCTTGTTTCATTGTCAGGATTCCTTGACCTTTTGCTGCATCCCAAATCTCGCGTTCACTGGAGCTTTTTTGCACAGCTAATTCAACTTTTTTATTCATTAATATAGCTTCATAAATACCAATACGCCCTTTATAACCAGTGTGGTTACATTTGTCACAGCCAACTGGTTCCCACATCTTGCTTCTATCTGTAGGAATTACAGACTTATCTTCTATACCATTTACTATTGTTTCTATTTCGTTTTGGTTTTGTCCATCAAGCATGACTTCTTTTTTACAGTCATTACAAAGACGACGAACGAGACGCTGTGCCATAGAGACACGAAGAGCAGAAGGAATGATTGTTGGATTTGCACCAAGATCAATCAAACGAGGGAATGTTCCGGCTGCGTCGTTGGTGTGGAGAGTAGAGAAGACGAGGTGACCAGTGAGAGCTGAGTTGATGGCGATGTTGGCAGTATCACCATCTCGGATTTCACCGACCATGATGATGTCAGGGTCTTGGCGAACTGCAGCACGCAATCCTTCGGCGAAAGTATAACCTTTGTCATTGACTTGAGTTTGAACAATACCAGGCATGTGATATTCGATAGGGTCTTCGAGTGTAATTATCTTTACTTCTGAATTGTGAACTTTTTGTAGAAAAGCATACAAGGTTGTAGTTTTACCTGAACCAGTTGGACCAGTCGTGAGAATCATACCGTCCGGACGATTGATTTCTTCATTTAATATTGCAAGCAATTTTGGATTTATACCCATACTATCGAGAGAGACACGGATTGATCGTGGGTCGAGGAGACGCATGACGATTGATTCATTATAAGCACCTGGGAGAATAGACACACGAACTTCTATATCACCGGTTGCCAAACGAATACTGAAACGACCATCCTGTGAGTCTTTTTTTATATTTAGCTTCATGCCAGAGATAAGCTTGATACGAGAAAGTAGAAGCCCGTAAGTCTCAATGTCGATACGCATAAGTTCTTGGAGAACACCATCTAAACGATAACGAAGTAAAATATAACCTTCTTCTGGTTCAAGGTGCACATCAGATGCTCCGACAGCCAAAGCTCCAGCCACAATTGTTTCTAAAATTCGAGAAACACGATAACTTTTCTTTGCAGACATTGTGTTTCCAAGAATAGAAATAACGGTTGGAAGACTTTTGGCTTGATTGATTATTTCTGTGATTTCGTCACTTGAAATTTCAAGTGAACCGGCTCGACTTTCATAAGCGAAAGACAGGTCTTTGTACATTTTCCAGGCTTTTTCGAGGCCCTGAGTCGAAGTTATATGGATTTCAGGTTCATAACCTTTCTCTTTTAATCCAGCAACTACATCAGCGGTTTTCTGATCCTCAGGATTTCTTGCTGCTACTTTTATTTTTTTATTTACCATTGCAAATCCAGCAACCAAAGCGGCTCTGGCGGTTTGTTCATCAATCAGACGAAGGGCGTCTGTGTTAACCGGAGTATTTAACAAGTTTACATAATCAACACCGTATTTTGCGGACATGATCTGCACCATCTCCTCTTCCTCTTGATGGAGAAGGTTGCCAATTCTTTGCTTCTGCTTGTCTTCATCAAATTGGATAGTCATGAGAACATTATAGTATACTTTGAGTATGAAATCTCTCACTTCACATTCGCTTGCTGAAACCAAACAGATAGCCAAAAACTGGTTATTTTCAATTTCAAATACTTATGCCAATCACGACGGAGCACTCGTTGTTGGTCTTTCTGGTCACCTCGGTGCAGGTAAGACAGCTTTTACAAAGGCCGTTGCGACTTTGCTGGGTGTTGAAGAAGAGATAACAAGTCCAACTTTTGTGATTATGAAGATGTACAGCATTAATGATCAAGTCTCAATTATCAATGATCAAAAGGGCGCACAAACAGTTGAAACGCCATGGAAAAGATTGGTCCACATAGACGCTTATCGATTGGAAAAGAGGGAAGAGTTGGTTGCGCTTGATTGGGAAAAGTTAGTTGCTGATAAAAATAATTTGATTTTAATGGAGTGGCCAGAAAATGTTGGTCTAAAAGAGTTTGGACCGTTGGCACATCTTTCTTTTGATTCTATTGATGGGACTTATAAGATAACGATTGAATAAATAGTGTACAATTGAGCCATGAAAAGACTTATTCTCCTAGATGCTCACGCTATACTTCATCGCGCGTATCATGCGTTGCCAGATTTTGCGACATCAAAAGGCGAACCGACTGGTGCGTTGTATGG
This sequence comes from uncultured bacterium, assembly GCA_903902315.1. Lineage (GTDB taxonomy): Bacteria > Patescibacteriota > Minisyncoccia > Phycocordibacterales > PALSA-1337 > C7867-002. The sequence continues at coordinate 6,196 of CAIUUK010000013.1, forward strand.
CCTTTCGACTATGCTCATAAAGATCATCGAGGATTTGAAACCAGACTATATAGTAGCTTGTTACGACTTGAAAGGACCAACCTATCGTCATGAAATATATAAAGAGTACAAAGCTGGTCGCCAGAAGACAGATGATGATTTGATTAAACAAATAAACAGATCTCGCGATGTTTTTCATGCACTGAATATTCCTATTTATGATAAAGCGGGATTCGAGGCCGATGATATTATTGGGACGATTGTTGAAAAGGTTCAAGGTCAAAGGTTAAAGGTTAAAGAAAACGGAGGAGACAAGATTGAGACTATTATCGCTTCTGGTGATATGGATACGATGCAGCTCATCAGCGGAGAGGACGTGAAAGTCTATACGCTCAAGAAGGGGATCAAGGACACAATTATGTATGACGAAGATGCTATAAAAGAGCGTTTTGGTTTTGGACCGGAATTAATTCCAGATTACAAAGGTCTTCGTGGCGACCCTTCTGATAATATTCCAGGAATAAAAGGAATTGGAGAAAAAAGTGGCACAGCTTTGATAACAGCTTTTGGCACGATTGAGAACATGTACAAAGAGCTTGAAGCTGGGCATGAGGTAAAGTTTACCAAGGCTGGTATGACACCCAGATTAATACAACTGTTGAAGGATAATAAAGAAGAAGCCGAATTCAGCAAGATGTTGGCCACGATTCGTCGTGATGCACCTATAGATTTTGTATTACCAGAGAAGTTGTTCAAGGAAGGCTTGGATGTAAAAAAGGCTGGTGCTTTTTGGACAGAACTTGAATTTAGGACTTTGTTACCACGACTTGAAAAAGCAGTAAATGGAAAACCATCAGAGTTATTCGATAGTATACAAAAGCCTGCAGAAATAATCGATCCTACAGAGCTTGAGAAAACTGCTTTGGCACTCTGGGTTGTTACATCAAATATAACCAATCCAAAAATCGAGGACATATATGCTTTTGCAAATAAAGATGGAAGTAGTACCAACGATTTTGCTGCAGCAACAAAAATAATTTTTGCTGAGCTTGATAGGCGCGGTTTGCGAAAGGTTTATGAGACGATTGAGCTTCCTTTAATCCCTATAATTCATGGCATGGAAAAGAGGGGAATCAAGATAGATAAAAAAATGCTTGTTGATTTATCGAAGAAATATAGCGCAGTTTTAGCTGGACTTGAGAAAAATATTTGGAAGGAGGCTGGTGTGGAATTTAATATTGCTTCGCCGAAACAATTGGGCGAGATTCTTTTTGATAAACTTAATCTCAAACCAAAGAATGCCAAGAAGACAGAAGGGGGAGCTCGTTCGACCAAAGAATCAGAACTAGAAAAGATGCGTGGTATGCACCCTATAGTTCCTTATATATTTGAATATCGCGAGATTTCAAAGTTACTTTCAACATATATAGATGCTATTCCGCCCTTACTTGATGAGAATAATCGTTTGCATACTCATTTTGTCCAAACAGGAACAACGACTGGTCGCATGGCTTCTGTTGAACCAAATCTCCAGAACATTCCAATCAAATCAGAACTTGGAAAAAATATTCGCTATGCATTTATTCCAGAGAGAGGTTTCAAACTTGTTTCTTTTGATTATTCTCAGATGGAATTACGCATTGCAGCTTTCATGTCTCATGATGAAAAGCTAATTGAAATCTTTAGGAAAGGGGACGATGTTCACACGGCCGTAGCATCTTCGGTTTTCAAGGTGCCGTCGACCGAGGTAACTTCAGAAATGCGTCGTAGAGCAAAGGTAATTAACTTTGGCATCATATATGGCATGGGTGTAAATGCACTTAAACAAAACCTTGATTCAACTCGTGAAGAAGCGCAGACTTTTTTAAATGAATATTTTGCTACATTTTCGACACTTGCTAGTTATTTGGATAATGTAAAAGCTGAAACAGCTCGTCGTGGTTATACAGAGACTTTTTATGGTCGTCGCCGTTATTTTGAAGGCATAAAATCCAAGATTCCTTTTGTTCGCGCGGCCGCTGAACGCATGGCAATCAATGCGCCGATTCAAGGAACTGAAGCTGATGTTATCAAATTAGCCATGATTAAGATTGACGAGTATGTTCGCGCCGAGAAGTTGGAGGAAATTGTTTATCTTTTATTACAAGTCCACGACGAACTTGTCTGTGAGATTCGCGAAGATAAAGCCGAAGAAATTTCAAAGAAAATAACGAAAATCATGCAAGAGGTTATGGATCCAAAAGATATTGAAGGTATTGTTTTGACTGCACAAGCAAATGTCGGAAATAGTTGGGGTGAGTTGAAATAAAAATTCTAAATTCAAAATAATAATTTCCAAACTATTATGTTATATGTATATCACGGACCAGATATAAATAAGTCTCTAGATAAAGCACGAACGCTGGCTAATTCTCTGCGAACAAAGAGGCCAGATGCTACATATATCGAAGTTGAAAAGGATTCATGGTCACCGTCGATTGTTGAAGAAAATATCGGAGGACAAGGTCTGTTTTCGAGTAAATACATCGTCTTTTTAAATCGCGTGACAGAGAGCGCTGATGCAAAAGAATCATTGCCAGATTTGATACAAGTGATGAATGAGTCGACGAATATCTTTATCTTACTGGAAGCGAAATTAAATACAGATCTAAAAAAAGCAGTTGAGAAATATGCGGAGAAAATCGTGGAGACGGGTGATAAAGGGGAAGGACGACCAGTAAGTCGGGCCGATGGAGGCCAGGGGTCAGGCAAAGATGAGTTTAATATTTTCGCTTTAGCAGATGCGGTTGGATCTCGAAACACGCTCAAATCCTGGACACTCTACCGACAAGCGGTCGACAGCGGTCTTGAAGCCGAGAATATCATCGGTGTACTTTTTTGGAAGGTTAAGTCAATGATTACTGCGACAAATACAAGTAATTATTCAAACAATGAATTACACACGCTTTTGACTGATTTGATTACCATTTACCATGATGGTCATAGGGGAATAATTAATTCTGAACTGGCACTGGAGAAAAGGATGTTATCGCTTAAGAATTAGAAACAGATATAACTGTGCGGGTTGTGGTACGAAGTTGGAACTATTCTAGCACAAAGCCTATTATGAACATAAGTTATTTATTTAAGATAATTAATGAAATCTTTACCAAGCTTTGTCAGTCGGTATGACGAGAATCCTCCATCGTAGGTTGCCTCCATGGAACCATTCATTAGGCCGACACTATTAAACGTCGAATAGTGTTCAGCGATTTCGTACATTCCGTATGTTTCATTCCTTAACTTCAGAATCATTTCAACTTGGTGTAAATTGAAAAAATTACCTAATTTTATATTAGCTGCTCCATCAGGTTGCGACGCAACCCATCTATCAAAAGTTCCGTCAGAATAGATAGAAAGAATGTGCAAATTTTCCTCTGAAAGCTGACTAAGAATAAAGTTGAACTTCTCTAGCTCAAATGAACGTTTGTCTTCTGATTTTGTAAATCCACAAAAAATGTCTCGTGCTATTTTTCTTTTATTTTCGCTTCGCTCGACAATATATTTTTCAAGCATATACACAAATCCGTCTTGAAATTCTTCGGTATTAATAATTTCATCAACAAATATATCAGGTTTGTTTTTAACCATTTCGATGAATTCGAGTGCCCTATTTTCTCTAAGTTTCATACCTGCGCCAAATAAAGCCTTACACAAAGCCCAGGCAGCTGCAACACCGGGATGAATTGTAGCTGCTATAACATCAGCAGTGCCTAGCGCACTTGCTTTAAGTATTTCCTTATCTACACCGTTCATGAAAGTTTGTGGTTACTTTAAGTAATATGTCATAGTTTACCATTAAAAAGAACCGCCAGAATTAAATTCTAGCGGCTCGTGAGAACTAAATGTGATCAATGCCTTGGGAAGGGCTTGCACACTTTCGCTTTTGCAGCATTGAAGCTGAGGCGAAATTTGTGAACCAATGGCTGTTTGAATGCCACAGGCACCGTAGACAGGTCAACTTTTTTGGGAAGTCGGTCTGTATTCAGTGTATCCCTCAACCATTGGAAGTAGAGTGGCTTTTGTTTACCAACACTAATTTGCCGACGTTGAGTTGTTTCCGTATCCCACTGTGTTCGGATATAATCACCTGTTTTTTCAACGAAGTGAAGACGGATCAAACTTCGCAGAAGTGTGCAACCACAAAAGATTACAATTACACCGACGGCAAACACCACAATCCACAGTCCTTTATCCTTCCAAAATGCCTCCAAGATTATATCGAGAAGTGTATAAAACAATAGACCAAAGACTGCAATCATCAAAACCGCGGAGCCAGTAATCGGATAATATTTTTCTTTTCCGTGTTCACGGTCCCAAACACCGTAGTCGTAACCACGAGTTATATCCCAGTCAACCTGACCAGGATTCCAACTGTGCCAATCCCAAATGATGTCGAAATCATTGAAGATAGGTTCGGATCGCCAACCAAGGAAGTTTGCCGTCGTTTTTGCTGTGATTAACCAAATGGACGACATTGTTGCCCAGAGGTATTTTGCAATCACCGCCACAACAAACCAAATAATTGGTTTGAGGCTGAATGCAAAAAACAGCCGTTTTCGGTAGCTGCATTGGTCAGTGGGTTCGTAACGATGCCAAAGATTAGCCCAGTTCCAGACCCACGATTTCGGTTTCGTTGCAAAGAGTTCTTTTGGTAGACTGATAGTTTTGGTGAAAACCGCAACCACATAGCAAGCATCATCTCCATGTTCGAATGATATGCCATGTGTATCGGTATTTCCATTGAGGTCAACATAGTAACAGTAACACCCCGGACGATGTTCCTTGAGATAGACTTCCATCTTATTCTCGATCACTTGAGAACCGAGACTTGACTTGAGTGCAATGAAAGTCACCGTATGCTTCCCAGCCGAATCGAAACAAATAAAATCTGAACCGCGGGAAAGCGGAATCAGTTTACGAATTCCATAGCAAGGCTTAGTCTCCGATTCATGCTGGATAATGACCAGAACATGCGTCGGTTGGATTTCAGCCAGAGCGTTGTTCACACCGAATTGAATCGGAATGCGTGCAGATTCCAGCACGTCGCTACCACCGTTGAGGATTACTGACAGCTTAGGCTCAGTAGCCAAAGCACTATTAGTTGTAGTGTTTTTGTTCATAATTATTCCTTTTTCAAATGCTGATATACGATACCAGCTTACAATTTTGCTAAATACTAGCATATAATACATAGCTTTGTCAAGTTTGTGCGGTTCAGTCAAGTACGTGTCATTTGTGGCTCAATGTGGCTGTATATATGGTTCGTCATTCGCGTCCAAGCGGTGCATGGTCGCGGTCACGGAAGCGCGGGGATGTCCGCTTCTTCTATAGCGGTTTGTTCGCGCTTAGCGCATATTGACATGATGTAGCGCACACGATTGCGAAGCAATGGTGGAAAGCGCGAAGTCATGTGGATATGCGCGTTAAAAGCGCGCCACATACTCTCTTGGAAGCGGACATGCAAAGCGCTTCCATTGTCTGTTCAACACTACAGGATATATACGCGACCACGCTCGGCTTGGCGCGCCACTCACTCAAAATCCCTTGACTTCATTTTAGACAGGAATATAATTGTGACAGGTACAGAGCTCTCTGATTTGAACTGCACAACTTAATCTAAATAAATTTAATAATAAATAAGTCCTTTTTTAGGCACTAGCAGCATCGGTAGCCATCATTGAATGGCATCCCTCTTTTTCAAATACCGGCTAGATACATACATAATATAAATAATCATAATAAATATCAGTGCTTTAAAATAGGAACTTCGTAAAAGGGTTCTTTTTTCGTTTGTTTCTTTTTTGTCCATCTCACAGTCTTTTCCTGTACCTAATTACTTAGGTGCCTTTTACATTCTCCAAAAGTTTAATACAAGACTGCATCAAGAACTTCAAAGAAGAAAATGAGGTCGACATTTCTGCTGAAACAGCCAATGAATATTTGAACAATATGGCTGGTTTGTATTTGGCATTTACGGAAAAGCGTACCGACCCGACCGCTTTAGCGGTGGGCGGGACGCTTCCGATCGACGGTGACTTAACCCTAGGTGTTAGTAACACCTAGGGTACGTTGCAAATTGCACCATGATAGACACTATTAAATTCTTAATACCGATGACTGACATCGATCTTGTCGAGCAGTTAAAGAGTAACCTTCAGAGGTTTCGAAAGGATGATCTTCGCACTGGCAAAATGGAGTTTGAATTTTTCAGTAGTAATATTGAGCTCGGTTCATATCGTAGGACGGTAGCCATAAAATCGACCAATGTCCCACAAGGATTCTTTATTGAATTTTCTGTGCCAAAGTATGCCAAAGGAAATAACGTGGAGATGATATATCCGCATGAGCTTCCAGATATCATAGCGCGACTATACGATGAACTATGCACCCACATGAATTACAAACTCCTCCATTATTCAGAGTGGCCAATATATCGTCTGGACGTCTGCTACAACTGGCTTTTCAAGAATGAGAATGAAGCCGTATATGCCATGGACTTCTTGAGACGTATCGATTTTCCTCGAAAGAAAAAATACACTTACGACACTTCGGTCATGTTCAAAGGCAGTGTGTACACGGTGAAATTCTATGCCAAAGGTTCTGAATTCAAAGCACATGATTTTGACAAGATTGAGCTCAATCGGGCTATGACATTACAGATGTGGGCTGATCGAATAGTTAGATTCGAAGTCAATTTGAAAAGGGTTTACCTTCAAGATTTTTTTGGATTGGATACAGTATATTTGAAAGATGTTACTGATGATCAGACCATAGAAGACATATTGAAATACTTTCTAGAAGAAAAGGTCTTCTTTTACCTCAACGCCAACAGTATGACCGATGAAAACATCAAGCAGATCCTATTCGAGAACTTCACCAAGACCAAGGCGACTAGACTTTACCAATTTTACAAGGATTATTACTTCAATGAGGAGATGAAAAATATGTTTGTGCGGGGTGGCCTCAACCGAAGTACGATTTATAGATATTCAAAAGATTTGAAAGAGGTTGGCATAGGTATTTCAATCGAAAAAACATCTAACAATAAAAATATTTTAGAGCAATTGATCATCCCATCACCCACTTCCAAATTTGATTTATTTGATTATTCGTTAGGGCAGGTATAAAATTATCCATCATGAAATATATTGCGTACTACAGAAAATCCACAGAAGCAGAAGATAGACAACTTCTGTCATTGGACTCGCAAGAACGAGAGGCTCTTTCACTTGCTGAAAAACACAATCTACTCATCACCAAAACATTCAAAGAGAGCATGTCTGCCAAGTCATCTGGTCGTCCTCTATTCAACGAAATGATGAAAATGATTCAATCTGGTAAAGCTGATAGCATTGTCTGCTGGAAACTTGATCGCCTCGCCAGAAACTTCATTGATGGTGGTCTCATCATTGATCTACTTCAAAGAGGTATCATCAAGGAGATACAGACTTCAGAGGGCGTGCACAAACAAGGTGATGACGTCATGCTCATGGCTATCAAATTTGGTATGGCTAATCAATACAGCAGGAATCTAAGCGTCGACGTCAAACGAGGCAACAGAGAAAAGCTATCTCGCGGAGGATGGCCAAATCGTGCTCCTCTTGGATTCTTAAACGACAAAGCGAACAGGACATTGGTTATTGATCCAACACGCGCAAAATATATACCACGGGCTTTTGAGCTTTACCTCACTGGCTCTCATGGCTTTAAAGATATTTCAATTATTCTTTACAATGAAGGATTTAGAACCAGAACAGATAAAATTGTCGACAAAAGCTATATTCAAAGGATTCTTTCATCTATTTTCTACACTGGTATCATGGAACGCGAGGGCAAATTCTATCAAGGTAACCACACGCCACTCATCTCAAAAGAAACATTCGAAAGGGCTCAGGACGTCATGAATAACCGCTCACATCCGAAACCACAACGACTATTCTTTCCACTTCGTGGATTCATGAAATGTGAAAACTGTGGTTGTGCTTTAACTGCTTCACTTAAAAAAGGTCATCACTATTACTACTGCACCGGTAATAGAAAAGAATGTGAGGAACACAAAAGCTACATGCGAGAAAATTATCTATATGAAAAAGTATCCGACATTTTTGAGGGGATTGCATTTAGTGAAAGTAAAATTGAACTCATGTATCAAGCCGCCAAGGAAAAGAGTAACAATGATAGCGCATACAGTGATCACGTATTACAGAGGCTTCAGACACAGCTAAACTCGCTCAAGACGAAAGAATCTCTCTTACTCGATACTTTCCTCGCTGAACAAATTTCAAAGGAATTATATGACAGTAAAATGCTTAGACTGCACAATGAGAAAATCGTACTTGAAAAGCAGATTTCAGAAGCCAGATCCAAACAACCAGTCAATGTGTTGGAACCGACAAAGAAAGTATTTCTAGAAGCCAGTAGAGCCAGGAATGAGTTTCTCACTGGTAATGATCTCAAAAAACGAAATGTTCTAGAAAATCTCTGTTGGAACCTTTCCATCAAAGAGAAAAATATTCATACAGTTAGCCTCAAAAGTCCTTTTGACCTTATGCTAAAAACACCTAAATACGCCTCTTTCGAACTATTGTGCGCCCAGTTGGATTCGAACCAACGACCCACTCCTTAAAAGGGAGTTGCTCTACCAGCTGAGCTATGGGCGCGAAAACTAATTATTGATACCTACCAAAACAGCTATGGGCGCAAGCGAGGAAAAATCACGAGCGTCATACGCTCGTAGTTATTCCGAGCGTAGCGCCTATATGGATATATGGGCGCAAAGACGATGCATGAAACTATACTTATTTTTCTGACTTAAAGCAAGTGGATGTGCAAGTTTTTAAATATGCAAATCATAAGCAAGCAATCCTGGTCCCATAAAGATAACCGCAACTGCCATTGTCAAAAGGAGAATATAATAGTTGATACCATCTGTTAAAAATGCTCCATCACGAATTTTGAATCCAAGTTTGATTACGAGGATGACTGCATTGAGGAGAGCCGCGAGTTGAGTGAAGAGACCTATTACGAGGAAGATGCCTACAATTATTTCTACAAAACCATAAGCTTTGGCATTACTGCCAGAACTGTTACCTTTCATTAAAGTTTTACGATAACCGAAATATACAAGAGTAATACCGAGCAAGAGACGGATGAGCAAAGGACCGACTTGTTCATACGCGAGAAGTGATGGAAATAAAGAAAGCATGTTGATTGTTGTATTAGGTTAAGTTACTGTAATGTCATGATAGCAGAAAAGATGTCAAAAAAGCGAGAAGCATATTTGTTACTAGATAACATTCGTAGCGTTCACAATGTTGGATCTATATTTAGAACGGCCGAAACTCTAGGTATTTCAAAGATATATTGTGTCGGTACAACACCTACACCGCTTGATCGTTTTAATAATAAAAGACCTGATTTTGCAAAAGTGTCACTTGGTGCAGAAGATAGTGTTGTTTGGGAATATGTCGAAGTTGGCGATGAATTGTCTTTGCTTAAAAAACTAAAAAAGACAGGTGCAAAAATTGTTGCTTTGGAACAATCGACTGGATCTATGGATTATAAACAAATAAGTCTTTCCTCGTCTTCAAAAAATAAAGTTGTAATCATTCTTGGTAATGAAGTCGAAGGTGTTTCAAAACCAATTCTAGAATTGGTTGATGTAATTGCAGAGATTCCAATGAGAGGAGAGAAGGAGTCTTTAAATGTATCTGTTTCTGCTGGAATATTTCTCTATAGGCTATTAGATAATTAGAACACTAGATTTAGTGGTTTTAGAGGTCTGACCTCTTAGTTTCTGATGAACTGGACAGAAGTGAGCACTTCTACCACCGACTATCTTTCTCTGAATTATTCCCACACAAGTTCTGGCAGATTTTCCTGAATCAGCTATAAATGAGCACGCCTGACCCTTTTTTCTATAAACTTGGTGATGTTCCTGAAATTTACCTTTCTCACCGTCAACATTTCTATAATCAGACATAGAATCTCCACCAAAATCTATGCCTTTTTTGAGAACTTTTAAGATTTCAGCGTAAAGTTTTTTCAGTGATAATTCAGAGATATTTCGCACTTTTTCTTCTGGATGAATACTGCTACGCCAGAGAGCTTCATCACTATAAATATTTCCAATTCCCGAAATAATAGTCTGATCCATTAATACAGTCTTTATTTTTCCATTTGGTTTTTGACTGAGCTGGGTTTTGAAAACAGAGAAAGTAAACTTATTATCTAGCGGTTCAGGACCAAGGTTTTTTAGGTGAATTGATTGCTCGTCAACTAATGTCACTTTGGCAAATTTTCTTGTATCAGAAAGGACAAGGTTCTGGCCATCCGAGAGTGTCAGTACAAAATGGATAAATCGATTGTAAGGATCATGAAGAGCCTTTCTCTCGTCTGGAACAGGTGACCAGTGTTCTTTGGTGCTCCCATTTTTATTGCCACTTTTCTTATTCAAAACATATTTTCCAATCATGACATGACCAGTCATTTTCATGTGAATAAGAACGGTATTTCTAGACACACCTTTTGTGTAGAGAGTATTTTTTGTTGGTTCTAGATGAATCAGTATATTTTTTGCGCGTCTAGAGACCCTGATAATTTTTCTGTTGAGGACCTCTTTTTTGAAATACTTAAAATACTCAGGATCTTTGATAGTGTCAGAGCCTTTGAAATAGGGGCTATTATAATCAGTCCAAACATCAGCGATAGTTAAGCCGACGATTGTTCTGGTTAGTCCAGTAACGGTTGTTTGAACTTCTGGTAATTCAGGCATAAGGGAATAGTAAACTGTAAATAGTAATCAGTAAACAGGGAAATGGGTTATAATATATGCGTATGGTTTCTCTCAAATATTATTTATTAACTATTTTGGCATTGATGGTCTTTGGTGTACCAGCAATTTCCTCACGATTTTCCAGCCAGGTAGGCGAGATTGCAAATGTTTTTTCAAACGCAACCAATCAATTAGCAACCGTTATTTTGAGTCATAATCCAAAATCTGTTGCAGATATTCAGGCTGATTATTTATCAGCAAATTCAACCATTTTCTCGACAACTTCAACCGTAACAACAGATTCCGCTAATTCTACTACTACAAATAAAGTTAGAATTTTGCTAGTTCCAGGACATGAGCCGAATTATGGAGGAGCAGAGTATGCAAATATAAAAGAAAGAAATATGACAGTGGAACTTGCCCAGAATCTGTCTGATTTTCTAGGGAATGATAGTCACTATCAAGTCTTTGTAACTCGGGATAGTTCAGATTGGTCACCTGTTTTTGTAGATTATTTTAAAAATGATTGGCAAAGTATTGTAGATTGGGAGAATGTATCAATTAGAGATATGGCACAGCGTATTTCTATAGGTTCAAGTACTAAACCTATTCAAACAGTTTCACATAATCGTGTACCAAATGATGTAGCTACGCGTCTATACGGCATTACCAAATGGGCCAATGAAAATAACATAGACATTACCATTCATATTCATTTTAATGATGATACTGAACATCCAGCTAATCAAGCAGGAAAACATACAGGTTTTGCTATTTATATTCCTCAACATCAGTATGCAAACGGCACAACTAGTCGTGATATAGCAGAAACTGTTTTTAAAAGATTAAGTAAATACAATCCTGTTAGTGATTTAGCAGGTGAATCAACTGGAATAATCGAAGATTCTGATCTGATAGCAATAGGTGCAAACAATACAGCAGATTCTGCAAGTATGTTGATTGAATACGGTTATATTTACGAATCACAATTCAACAATCTAGATACCAGTAGTATCGCTCTGAAAGATTTAGCATATCAGACATACCTAGGTTTACAGGACTTCTTTGATCCGACAGACTCTGTGGCGACAGGTTCTGTAGCAACTGTACGCGCATATGACACTGTAGCTTTACCTCATTCATGGATTAGAGTTGTCTCTGATAAAAATACTCAGAACGCAGATGTCTTTTCTTTGCAATCAGCTTTACTTGCTGATGGAGAATATCCACCAGCATCAAAAAATATCAGTCAGTGTCCTAGAACAGGTTCGTTTGGTGCGTGTACAAGATCAGCATTACAGGTCTTTCAAAAGAAAAATAATATAACTGGCGAAAAGGGAATAGTTGGCGAAAAGACTTTAGAAGCTTTAAATAGAAATTACGGGTTTTAGTTTTAGCTACAAAATACTATTTTTTTTGAGCTCTTCTTTAGCTACTCTAGCATCACTCCAAGGCGTTTTTGATCCATTTGGTCCCATGATATATGGATCAGTACCTTTTCCTGTGATGATGACTGCATCACCTGTGGTTGCTCGTTTTATACCTTCTCTGATAGCTAGTCTTCTATCCATGATAATTGTTGGAGGACTAGACATTCCTTTTGCAACATCATCGACAATAGATCGTGGATCTTCATCATAAGGATCCTCGTTGGTCAGAATTACCTCATCACAATATTCGTCAGCAAGCCGCCCCATTTCTTTACGCTTCCAACTATCTCGCCCACCACCTGTTCCACCTAGAATACAGATCATTCGTGATGACTGGAATACCTGATAAACTTTTTCAAGTGAATCAGCTGTGTGTGCATAATCAACTATGACTTTGAAATCTTGACCAGCGTCAATATTTTCAAGACGTCCAGCTATTCCTGTGAATTTTTCTATTGCGCGAATAATTGCCCCATCTTCAATTTTCTGGCTTTTGGCTGTGGTGATAGCTGCGAGAAGGTTGTAAAGGTTAAATAGTCCGGAAAGATGAGTTGAGACTTTTTTGTCATTGATGGTAAATTCTATGCCTTCTTTTTTTAGAGTATATGGTTCGAGCGAATTTATTTTGAAAGGTATTTTCTCATCCGCGTCACAAGCTAGGAATTTATCACCTTCTTTATCATCGGCGTTTGCAATCATGATACGGTTCTTTTTGTGAGAAAGGATGAGACGTTTTGCTATGGATAGCTTGGCATCGCGATAATTTTCATACGAACCATGTGCTTCTATGTGTTCAGGTGAAAGGTTTGTAAATACGAAAACATCGAAGTCTATAAAGAGATGTCTGTAAGTGATGGCACCTTGAGATGTCATTTCTAGTATTGCGTAATTACAACCAGCTTTGACGGCACTGCGTAAGAATTTGTGCATAAAGAAACGACCAGGCATACTCATTTTGTAAAGGTTGTCAGAAGAAATGTTGCCAATTTTGAAACGAATAGTGTTGGTGATTGCGGTTTTGAAGCCAGCTTCTTCAAGGATTGCGCTGATAATTTCAACAGTTGAGCTTTTTCCTTTTGTGCCAGTAACAGCGATGATCTTTATGTGTCTAGAAGGGAAACGATAAATGCAGGCTGCTATGGCAGAGAGAATCCAGTGATAAATCGGGCTAAGGATTTTATAGAGAGCATCAGGAATAAGTTTACGGACTTTTGCGAGAATTGAGTCAATCATACGGCTCATTATGGCTTATTTATGGGGTTTAGCGCTACTTGACAGTATGTATTAATAATGCTATCATTCAAGTAGGCCTGACAAATCATCAATCAAGGTGATGTCAGGAATTGATAACTATGAAAACTAAATTATGTTTGTTGCTCGTTGCGGTGTTCGCGGTGTTAATCATCACTCCTGCCGTCTTGGCAGAAGGGAGTTCGTCCAAATCCTCGCCTCCTTCTCCTTTCGTGAGTGAGAAGGTTGGGGTCAGCCCGTTTTGGCTAACGCAAGCCGAGATCGGTGCTGGGATACGGTATTACCAACAAGGGGTATATTACTTCCCGATGGTTGGGGAAGAATACCGGATTAACCTGGCCATGTTTCTCAAGGGTCATCAAGGGCTAGAGTTGGTCACCTCAACCCCTGACGGCACAAATAGTTATACCGTCATCCTCCGGTTACGGGAGAAGAAATAAATAACCAAAACCTTCGCAACCCTCGCATGATTCGTTTCGTGCGAGGGATTTTTTATTATGATCATCTTTAACTGAGCATCTTGAGGGCTGCTTTAACTTTTGCTCCAGTAGCTGTAATACTTTTGTCGATTTTTTTGAGAGCTTCACGAGATTCATCAACACTAAAGCCGAGTGCTTTCAATGTTTCGACAGCATCCATGTCACTTGAAATTTCAGCAGAATATTCTGTATCACCGTGGGTGTGGGCGAATGGTGCAAGTTTATCTTTGAGTTCGAGGACAATTTTTTCAGCGGTTTTTCTGCCAATGCCGGAAACTTTAACTAGATGAGAAGTGGAGCCAGAACGAATAGCAGAGACCAAAGTATCACTAGCTACGAGAGAAAGAATGTTGAGTGCACTTTTTGGACCAATACCAGAAATGCCGATCAACAGTTCAAAAAAATCGCGTTCTTTTTTGTTTATAAAACCGTATAAATCGTTAGTATCTTCACGAATGACATTATATATAGAAAGTCGTGTTTCTTCACCAATCTTAATTGATTGGATTGAATCATCAGTCAAAAAAACTTTATAGCCAATAGCACCACGCCCAGGCTCGCCAATTTCAATAATTGTATATCGGTTGCCAATTTCGGTGATTTGTCCACGAAGGGAGGCGATCATGTGTATAAGTATATAGTATAGGGTATTAAAGTATATAGTATGATGAATTGCTTTTGGATTCTTGCCATTTTTTAAGCGATATGTTACCTTTCAAGGACATTTAAATCATATGGCTATCACTTCATCAGCAAAAAAGGCTCTCCGTGCTTCAAAAAAGAAGCGTGTTTTCAATCTTCGTAGTAAGGCTGCTATTGAAAAAAACATAAAAGCTTTTCGTAAACTTGTTCTTGCAAAGAACAAAGTCGAAGCTACTAAACTTGTTCCTGTTATCTATCAAGCTCTTGATAAGGCTGTTAAAACTGGTTATATCAAAGCGAATGCTGGCTCACGCAGTAAGTCTCGCGTGATGAAGGCGCTCGCAAAGATCGCTTAGTTTGGATTTGTCGGGGTGGTTCGGTATGCCCTCGTCGTTCAATGGATAGGACGCAAGATTGCGGATCTTGCAATGTAGGTTCGATTCCTACCGGGGGCACAAAATGTTTGTGATACAAAAAGAAGAAGGAAAGACTCCTCTGGAAGCTCTCGAGGAACTTCGTCGTGAGAAAGGTTTAACAGATGACGTTCCAATGACTTATGCTGGCAGACTTGATCCGATGGCTGAAGGCCGACTCCTAATACTCGTTGGTGATGAATGTAAAAAGAAAGAAGAATATCTGGGACTTGATAAAGAATATGAAATTGAAGTTTTACTGGGAATTGGAAGCGATACAGGTGACGTGTTAGGTGTAATTGAAATTGATAATAGAAAAGTTAATAGAGAAGTACAAATAGGTTCGAAAATAGGTGCAGATATAATTAATGAAAAAATTATTGCCGAGAGAATTAAATTTTTAACAGGAAAGCGTAGTGAAAAATACCCGTCATTTTCATCAAAGACCGTGAATGGAAAACCCTTATTTGTTCATATGAGGGAAGGTGGCATAAAAAATGGATTAATAAATGACGGTAACACAGATGCTGTGGAAATTCCAGAAAAAATTATTGAAATATATGAAATTGACCTTCTGGGAATAGAGTTGATTGGAATTGAAGATTTAATCAAAATTTCTATTGAACGAATAAAAAAAGTTAAAGGAGATTTTAGACAAAACGAGATAATCCAATCGTGGCAAAAAAATGATTCTTCATCTTTAAGGTTTCAGATAATCAAACTGCGAGTTAAATCTTCTTCGGGTGCGTACATGAGAACTTTGGCTCAAAAATTTGGTGAATTGTGTGACACAAAGGCTATTGCTTGGAAAATTAAGCGAACAAAAATAGGTGACTACTCAATAAATTAGAAACCAAATCCTTCTAGGAAGTGTTTCAAGAAAGGTTCGTGGTGTTCAGTTTCAGCAATGTATTTAAGTAAGACTTCTCGAACTGATTCAGGGTCTATCTCTTCAATATAAATAATAAAGAGAGGCATGAGCAACTTGCGAGATTTCAATATAAGTTTTGGTTTATTTATTTCATCGTGTGGAATCCAAAATGAATCCAAAGTTAGAAAAGGGTAGAGGGTATTATCAAATATGATTCCTCGGTCGTTGACTTCACAGTAGACACGCTTTGGTGGACGAGATGCATGAAGTACTAGTGCAACTGCGGCGACGATTATAAATATACCCGTGATAATTTGACCAAAAATAAGTGCTACGGCTGAAAGAGCCAAAGTGATTATGCCTACAACCCAGAACCAATCTGGTTTTTTTTCAACATAGAAATGTGCAGGTGCATTCCAAGAGATGAGAGCTTCGGTTGCCATGTTGAAATTATAGCATTAATACAGTTGAGAAAGATGTGAATAACACCAGTTGCGGAGGAGGTGAGATTCGAACTCACGGTCCAGTTGCCCGGACTCCGCTTTTCAAGAGCGGTGCCTTAAACCACTCGAGCCACTCCTCCATGTTTTCAGACACAAAATACCGTGCTGAATACACTAGATACTCTCATATTTTTGTTTAATTTTCAAGACCCTTTTCTTTCAGGTGTTTTTCGTAGTGACAGTTTGGACACACTAGCTCAAGGTTACTGAAATTATTATTTGATCGGTTTCTGTCTATGTGGTGTATGTGTAAAATCTCATACTTATTGTAACTACATATTTCACATTTCATTCCTCGCATTTTTATGAGTCTTTTCTTTATAATTTCTTGTGTTCGAACTTTATCATTAGGCCTTTTGATTCCATATTTTATACCAGATCTGTTTTTGTTTGAACATGTTCTGCTGCAAGTTTTTTTGTGTAAACCAGACAAAATCATTTTTCCACAAACAACACAAGGTTTTTCGTCCCGACAAAATTTACCATAACAGGCATTACTACAAAAAATATTACCACCATTTAGTTGAATTTGAGAAGGTCTTTTGTATATACGTTTGCTACATATTTTACAGTTTGTATTCGGGTTTCTTTTATATTGCTCAGCCATTAATCCAGTATACCACAAGACAATCTAGAGGAATTATTCTAATATAAAAGCATGAGAATTCTAGGTATAGACTATGGAACTAAACGCATCGGCATAGCGGTTTCTGACCTGGATGCGCAATTCGCGTTACCTCATTCGGTTATTCAAAATTCAAATGCTGAATCAAAAAGACAAGCTATTCTTGATGAAATTGTTTTGATCGCTCAGACAAACGAAATAAAAACCGTTGTTATTGGTGAGTCGCGTGATTATAAAGGTCAGCCAAATAAAATTTTGCCAGTTGTGTTGAATCTGAAAAAAGATTTAGAAGGGCAGGGGTTTGAAGTCCATCTGGAACTAGAATTTATGACCAGCCAACAAGCAGAAAGATTTCAAGGTAAAACAGATAAATCAGATTCAGCAGCAGCAGCACTTATTTTGCAGTCATATTTAGATAGCTACAAAAACAAGTAATTATACTTCTGGACACCTATAGAATATACTTTCATCATGTTTTCATTTCTAAACCCTCATATAATAATTGCTACACTCGGACTTGTCGGAGTTATCAGTATTGTTTTTGCTGAGACAGGTTTATTTTTTGGTTTCTTTTTACCGGGTGATTCATTGCTTTTTACTGCTGGATTTTTGGCTTCACAACATCAAATTTCTTTTGCATGGTTACTCATTGGAGCTTTTCTTGCCGCGGTTATAGGAGACAGTGTTGGTTACGCTTTTGGAAAAAAAGTTGGGCCAGCTATTTTTGTAAAAGAAAATTCTGTTTTTTTCGATAAAAAACACATAGCTAGATCACAGTATTTTTATGAAAAATATGGAAAGAAAACTATTATTTTGGCACGATTTATACCAATCATTCGAACATTTGCACCAATAGTTGCTGGTATTGGAAATATGACTTACAAGACCTTTGTTAGTTTCAATGTCATCGGCGCGTTTGCTTGGACATGGGTTATGTTGTGGTTGGGCTATGGTTTTGGGTCTATTATTCCAAACCCAGATAGATATGTAATCCCCGCGGTGATTGTTATTGTCATAATTTCGGCGACTCCGGCATTGAGAGAAATATTTAGGAAAAGAACCTAGAAAAGTTGATTATTGGTCGCCAGTTATTTGTGCTAAAATATTACTGATGCATCAATCGCTTTTCTTTAAACTTTTTCCTCCACCAAAATTCCTCTTGATGCCACATGTTGGCATCGATATCTCTGACGACGCTATTTCTTTTATCGAATACTCTAGACCAGTAGGGGATAGAACGATTACCAAACACGGAACTGTTAATTTGGATGTCGGAATTATTGAAGGTGGTGATATAAAAGACGAGGCTAAATTACTCGAAATACTGAGTACTATTGTTCGTGATAACAATTTGTTGTATGCAAAATTATCCATACCAGAAGAGAAAGCTTATTTGTTTGAGACAGAAATTCCTTATGGTGATTTGAAATTAATTAGTCAAAATATTGAATTTAAGCTCGAAGAAAATATACCTCTTTCTGCTGCTGATGTAATTTTCACTTTCGATTTATTACCAAATGAACACAATAAACCATGGAGAGCTAGTGTTTTTGCTGTTCCTAGAACTTACATTGAACACATGGTGGAGATGTTCAGAAAAGTCGGTATTATTCCTGTGGCATTTGAAACTGCACCAAGAGCCATTGCACGAGTAGTCTCCGGTCTTGGACAAGGAAATGTTATTGTTATTCATGTTTTACATAGAAAAACTGGTGTATATGTCATTACAGATAACGCTGTAGGTTTTACTTCAACAATTTCTATTGGTTATAGTGAAGCAAATATTGGATTATATACTGATTCACTGGCTACAGAAATTCATCGTGTTTGTTCGTTTTGGTTAAACCAAAATCAAGATGAATTTTCGGCCATACACAAGGTTGTGGTGGTAGGACATGATGCAGAAAATGTAGTACTTAACCTTCGAGATAAAGTTTCTGATACAGTATCTGTTGAAGTAATTGATGTTTGGCATTCTGTTTTGGATATGACGAAATATGTTCCACCAATCGATCGTGATGGCTCGTTTGAATATGCACCAGCGGCTGGTCTCGCTCTATAAAATTATATGAGTTACACATTTCTTCCACCTGCAGAACGATTGAAAATGAAACGCGAATATCGCGTTCGTGTAGCGGTTGTATTTTTATTTTTTATTTCAACAGCTTTTATTGTAGGTGTTGGGTCATTGTTTCCGGCTTATATATATTCAGCACTTGAAGAGCGTTTACATCTAAATCAAGTTGCAGCGTTTAAAAAAACAGTTGATGCTTCAGCTATAACAGTGATACAGAATAAATTATCGAACAGCTCTGTGTTACTCGGTGCGGTGAGTGATACACTTCAACAGAATATTTTTTCAACGATGATTAATTCTGTAGTAGCTTTGAAAGGAAATGTCATGATTAATTCTTTGGGTTTGGAACAGCCAACTCCTGATGTTATGACTATAGATATAGTTGGTGTAGCGCCTACACGATCAGACCTACTTTCTTTTAAAGGTCGTTTACAGGGTCTGTCATCAAAAGAAACGGTGGATTTACCAATATCAACATTGGCAAAAGATAAGGATGTAGTTTTTTCAATTCAAGTAAACGAAAAATTATAATGAAACATACGCATAGTCACATACCGTTACTTATACTCGCTACCACTATCACGCTTTTGGTGCTTGCTCTGTATATGTATATGTTTGGAGCTACACAAAATGCTGCTACACAGGCTGGTTTGGCTCGTGACATTGTTGCTACTGAACAGAATGATCAAACACAAGCAAAAAACTTGGCACAGATTGCTTCATCAACGACCGGGGATCGCTCAGAATTATCCTCACTTTTTATTTCATCTGATAATGTTGTATCACTCATAACTATGATGGAATATTTTGGCTCACAATCAGGTAGTAAAGTCACGATAACATCGATTGATGCGGATCCTTTAACAAATCCTGCGCCTGGAAGTTTAAGTCATGCTCATATACATATAGACGACCAGGGAAGTTGGATTTCTGTTATGACGATGTTGTCGTTAACTGAACGAATGCCTTATGCTGGATCCATAAGTCATGTAAAAATGAATATAAATAGTTCTGATCCAAAATTGCGTACATGGGATCTTTCTTTCGATGTTCAGGTTCCATTGCTGGTTCCAATAACAGCCACGACCACAACGACTTAATATATCTATATGTTTTCTTTCATATCAAAAAATAAATTATTTTCTAAACATAAGGCAAAAGCAAAGCCTGGTTATACTCGCTATATTAATTTAATTGGTAGTGATGCTTTTGCTGATTGGGTTATTATATTATCTATATCATGTGTTATTGCATTGTTTCTGATCGGTGTTGGTTCGTATGTATATGTTGATACAGAAGCTCAATTATCTGCACAAGCAAATATTTCTGTCACATCGAGTAAGGCATCACATTTCGATGTAAAAAAACTAACTTCAGTCATCACCACATTTGACGCTCGTGCCAATGAGAGGGTATTGTTAAGTAAAGGCTATGTTGGGCCTAAGGATCCATCCCTCCCGTAGTTCAATGGATAGAACAGGAGACTTCTAAGCTCTTGATGTAGGTTCGATTCCTACCGGGAGGACCAAAATGAACGTAGTGAATTTTGCGGACTCCCGAACAAGATGCCTTCGCATCTTGTGTGTAGGAATCGAAAAGGCTGAATATATAGCGCGGAACGTAGTGAGCACTATATGAAGCCTCTACTGAAGCTGTAAGCTTCGATTCCTACCGGGAGGACCATATGATATAATTATAGAGGTCATTAACCATTATTAGCTATTAATTTCATAATATGAAATCACTTCATGCTATTGCGTTTATTCTCGTCATTGTTGGTGGTTTGAACTGGCTCCTCGTTGGCCTCTTCAACCTCGATGTAGTTATGTATCTAGGTGTTGCTCTAGCAAAGATCGTCTATGTTCTCGTCGGTCTTTCAGCGATCTACCTTATCGTTACACACAAAAAGGATTGCAAATGTTGCGACAAGTCAGTAGCTACTCCTGCACAGATGTAAGTTTGAGTAATTTTTTACTTAATTTATATTCAACAAAAAATCACCACTGTGGTGATTTTTTGTTTCTGTCTATTTGATGGTGGGCGATACAGGACTCGAACCTGTGACCTTCTCTGTGTAAAAGAGTTGCTCTACCAACTGAGCTAATCGCCCGCGAATTTCGACCAGAACCTCGAATCTTTGCCTTACCCGATACAATAGCGTATATTCATGCTATGAGCAATAAGTCATCATCAAAAACCAAGAAGAACCATAGGCCTAGCACCAAAGCACGGCCTACGAAATTACCGAAAATCAATGTTCTATATGAGGACAGTGATATTGTTGCTATCAACAAACCTGCTGGCATCATGGTTCACCCAGATGGTAGAGCAAAAGGACCATTCATAACTGATTGGGTTATGGAACATTATCCACGTGCTGCCAAGGTTGGCGAGCCAGCTCGAGCCGTCGACGGAACTGAGATTCTTCGTCCTGGTATCGTTCATCGTCTCGATCGTGAGACATCTGGAGTTTTGCTAATTGCTAAAACTGTAAAAGGTCACGCTTTTCTAAAAAAACAGTTTCAGGACCGCACTATAAAAAAGAAATATATCGCTTTTGTTTGGGGTGATCTCAAAGAAGAATTCGGAACAATTACTCGACCAATCGGTCGTAGTGGTTCAGATTTTCGTAGATATTCTGCAAGTCGTGGTTCGCGCGGAGTAGAGCGTGAAGCTGAAACATATTGGACTAAACTTGCCACAGTTATTGTGCCAATGAAACTTGAAAATGTTTCTTCTGGACGCAATAAAGATAGCACTGAAAGTAAACAGAGATTTACACTTATGGAAGCTGAGCCAAAGACTGGAAGAACGCATCAGATCCGTGTGCATTTTTCAGCAATACAGCATCCTGTCGTAGGGGACACTCTGTATGCCCCAAATCGTCCAATGGAGCTTGGATTTAAACGAACAGCACTCCATGCACGATCCATCGAGTTTGATACTGTTAAAGGCGAGCATGTAAAGATTGAAGCACCTTTACCAAATGACTTTAAAGCCGCATGCAAAGCAACAGGAATTGAGATACAATAGAATTATTATGATTCCAATGATTGGAAGGATACTACCAAGTGCTCTAGCACTTTTGGGTGTAGTTGATACGCTTAAACTTTGGCCTACGCATATTTTCTGGAGTATTGTGACAGGAATCATTACTATTTATTTGCTTCACCTTGTGTTTAAGGACTTTGAATCATCGACACCGAAACATTCTCTGCATTTCTTTTTGAGTCACTTGTTCGCAATGCTCTATGTTTTGTTTGTGGCTTATTTGATTTTCTTTTAATAAACTCCACACTCAGTTCTAAGTGCTTGACTATCGCGCCATTTTTTGTTTAAATTATCCCTCAACTCTGGCATAGCAATAATAACCTTACTAACCCTTCATTTAACATATGGATAAGCAAGAAATCAGAAACATAGCCATCATTGCACACGTGGACCACGGTAAGACTACACTCACGGATGCCATCATGACTCAGTGTGGTCACGGCGATGAGGGAAGTATGGATAGTAACGCCCTTGAACAAGAGCGCGGTATCACTATTTATGCCAAGAACACCTCTGTCATATATAAAGGCACAAAGATCAACATTGTCGACACACCAGGTCACGCGGACTTCGGTTCAGAGGTTGAGCGTGTCCTCCGTTCTATCGACACGGTTCTTCTCGTAGTCGATGCTCAAGAAGGTCCTATGCCACAGACTCGTTTCGTCCTCAAAAAATCTCTAGAACTTGGTCTTAAACCAATCGTCATCATAAACAAGATCGACAAACCAGCTGCTAACCCAAACCTCGTTCACGAACAAGTCCTCGAACTTTTCATAGAGCTTGGTGCACATGATGCTCAGATCGATTTCCCAACAGTCTATGCTATCGGCCGTCAGGGTATAGCAAAAATGAATCTAGCTGATGATTCAAAAGATCTCACACCACTTCTCGACTGTATTTTGAGTCATGTTGCTCCAGCTAATACAGCAGAACAGGCTAGTTTGCCACTCAAAGCTCAAGTATTTAACCTTGGTTATGATAATTTCCTCGGACGTCTTGGTGTATGCCGTATTTATGATGGTTCTATAAAAGATGGTCAGAATATTTGGGTCAAAGATATCAACGGTAAGACATTTACTGGCAAGGTGACAAAACTCTTTACATTTGAAGGAAAGAAGCGCGTCGAAGTCAAAGAAGCTTTTGCGGGCGACATTATCACTGTTGCTGGTTTGCCGGACATTTATATTGGCGAGACACTTATAGACAACGAAGCAACTCCAGCGCTCCCAACGATCAAGATCGATGAACCAACTATCAGTCTAAGTTTCCTCGTTAACAATTCTCCTTTTGCTGGCAGAGAAGGTAAGTTCGTCACGGGTCGTCAGATTCGCGAGCGTTTAGAAAAAGAACTCGAGATCAATGTCGGTTTGAAGGTGGACTTTTCTCCAAATGAATATTTCAAAGTCTACGGTCGTGGAGAGCTCCACATCGCGGTTCTCCTAGAAAACATGCGCCGTGAAGGTTATGAACTTCAGGTTTCTCAGCCACAGGTTATTGTTAAAGAAGTAAAGAATGAAGATGGAAAAATGGAAAAAGTTGAGCCGTTTGAGGAATTGACGGTCGATATTCCAGAAGAATTTACTGGTGCCATCATCGACAAGCTCGGCAAGCGCAAGGCTATTATGACAGACATGAAGACGAAGGATGGTTTGTCACGAATCCTTTTTGAAATCCCAACTCGTGGTCTTCTCGGTTATAGAAACGTTTTCGTTATTGATACAAAAGGTGAAGGAATTCTCGCTAGTCGTTTTATAGATTTCAAACCATATGCTGGCACCATCGAAAAGCGTGAGACTGGTTCAATGACTTCTATGGTTTCTGGTAAATCTCTCGGTTTCTCACTTTGGAATCTTCAGGATCGCGGCCGTCTCTTTATCGGTCCTGCCGTCGAAGTTTATGAAGGTATGGTTGTTGGTGATACTTCAAAAGGTGATGATATGGACGTTAACCCATGTAAGGGCAAGGCCATGTCAAACATGCGTTCATCTGGTAAAGACGAAGCTCTCATGCTCGTGCCTCACTATGAGCTCAGTATCGAACGTGGTCTCGAACTCATGCGTGAAGATGAATATCTCGAAATCACTCCTATCAATGTTCGTTTGCGCAAGAAGTTTCTCACTCCGACTGATCGCTCAAAGGCGTCAAGAAAGGACGGGGTAGTGGCGTAGGGAAAGGAGTGTAATTTTTTTGTTACGTTTTGCTAGGTCAAATTTTGATTTGACGGTTTTTCTTATTAAATAGGAGGGTGCGGACATTTCTCCTTAAGTGCCATTTTAGAAACCGTACGATTGTACGACCCTCGTCTCGCTTCTCCCGATTTATAGCCATACAAAAATTATTTGAATGTAACAATCGTATAATTATACGGATTTAAAATAGGGGTCACGGAAAAGACACAGTGGCCCAGGCTAAAATGGTAATTTTGATAAATAAAAAAATACCCTGGGCGATTTTACTTGCTTCGTGGTTTATCCACCTTTGTCTATTGCGGTGTGGGTAGGTGGAGTTACAATGAAGCCTGCAGTTAAAACTTTTGAGGAAAGGTCATTCTTATGGCAAAACTATGTGAAGAGTGTCAGCATCAATATTGTTGTAAACTTACAGCAATTGGGGAAAATTGCCCAGCGATTCATCCTCTTTTGCGACAATCTGTGGAAGTTTCAGATGAAGATTCGCAACCAACCGAGAATACATCCATGATTCCGTGTGATGCCTTGGAGGGTTTAAATCTGTAAAACTTTATTTGTTTTTTCCAAGCCAGACTCCTCCAGTCTGGCTCTTTTCTTGATTATTTATTATCCATATGATAAGCTCTCTCCACTATGGCAATCAAGGCAAATTCCAAAATCGTCACTACTATCAACGCAGAAACACGCAAGAACCTCGATATTCACGCAGGTGATTTGGTTCGTGTTTGGCAGAAGATCGAAGAGGCAAAGGGTAAGTTCCGTCTTCAGGCTTTCGAAGGTCTCGTTTTGTCACACAAACATGGCTCAGAAGCCGGCGCTACTTTCACAGTTCGCAAAGTTATCGATGGTATCGGTGTTGAACGTATTTTTCCACTTTACTCACCAATGATTGATGAGATCGAACTCGTTCGTCGTTCAAAGGTTCGCCGTGCAAAACTCTATTTCGTCCGCGAACAAGCTGCAAAGGAGATCCGCAAAAAGATGCGTCGCGTTATGGATACAAAATATCCAGACGAAGTTGTTGCAACAGATGTAGTCAAGAAAGGAACAAAGGTAGACGCTCCAAAGGAAGAAAAGACCGCTTAAGCGGTCTTTTTGTTGATTAAGTGGCGCATTTCAGCTATAGTGTGCAAGTTCTTTTGAAACAAGCGCGGGTGGCGAAATTGGTAGACGCACTACCTTGAGGTGGTAGCGCCCATATGGGCATGGAAGTTCGAGTCTTCTCCCGCGCACAATTTAGTATGAAAGAAAAAAGTATTCTCAAGCAAACCAAAGTCTTTGTCCAGGAACGCCTCGGTACCGAAGGCACTGGTCATGATTGGTGGCACATTGAACGTGTGTTAAATAATGTACATCTCATAAATAAATCAGAAAAGGCAAATCAATTCATCATTGATTTGGCGGTATTATTGCATGATGTTGGAGATAGGAAAGTTCTCAATACGATAGAGGATGATTATTCCATTGCCGAGATTTTCTTGAAGGAAATAAAAGTATCAGCTGAAGTGGTTGATAAAGTTATGTTTATTATCAAAAATATGTCTTTCAGCAAGTCTTTGAATAATAAAAATGCCTCTGCACCAATTGAATTTTTTGTTGTTCAGGATGCCGATAGGCTTGATGCCTTAGGGGCAATTGGTATCGCTAGACTATTTGCCTATGGCGGAAGCAAGTCTCGTCCACTATATGATCCAACCAAGAAGCCTCAGTTATTCAGTACAACAAAAAGCTATAAAAAATTGAACACATCATCGTTTCATCACTTTGAGGAGAAAATCTTTCTATTGAAGGATTTAATGAATACAAAAGGGGCAAGAAAGATTGCTCAAAAAAGACATGATTATGTGAGGAAATACACTGATCAGTTCTTAGCAGAGTGGTATGGTAAGAAATAATATATAATTATTACATGCTCTACACACGAAAAGGCGACGCAGGTACCACCAAGGATTTCAATTCGAAACCTGGTGAAAGAAAATCAAAGAGCTCATGCCAGACAGAGTCGCTCGGGGCACTGGACGAGCTAGGTGCTTTCTTGGGTCTGGCTAAGCTGAAGTCAGTTGAGGTTTCGTGGACGGTTGATGGTGTGAAGCTGGCCGACATCGTCGCTTGGACGCAAGATAATTTGTTCACGGTTCAGGCTGAGGTGGCCGGGGCTGATAAGAGAGTTGGCCAAGACAAAGTTATCCAAATGGAAAATTGGATCGATTGGATAGAAAAAGAATTGCCGCCAATAAAAACTTTTTTTATCTCTGGCGGTACCGAGCTTGCGGCTTTATTTGATGTGTCACGTACACTTGCACGCAAAGCAGAACGACGAGTTGTGGCAGGAACAGAAGCGGGGGAGTTCGTCTTGGATTCGGCAACACTGGCATTTCTCAATCGACTTTCCTCATTATTCTACGCTTTAGCTAGACTTACTAACCACAAATCTGGTATAACTGAGCAACCCCCAAGTTATAAGTAATCGCTAGATGGGGGGATTGTATACGGTTCTGATCGTTTAGGTTCGTAATATGGTGGCTATAGTTTAGTGGTAAAACTTCGGTTTGTGGAGCCGATATCGAGAGTTCGATTCTCTCTAGCCACCCATTAGAGTGCTTAATATAACCTGTGAATCTAGCTTGATATCTAGGGATTTTTTAGTTTTTGTGTTTGCCTAGCAGATGGTTTTTTGATGCAATAATTTGCTTTTGGATAGGGGCTATCGCTCAGTTAATATAACTTTATGTTTTATTTATGAGTTTAGGTCTAAAGCTATGTAACCCCATTCTATTCCAATTTGTGGTAGAAGTTGTATAGTATATAAGTCTAAAGCCTCCATATTATTATGAATAAAATGATTCTCGCTTCTCTTTGTATATTGGTTGTACTAACAACTTTCACCTTTCAAGCGGAGGCTCGTGCAAGGTACAGTAGCATTAGGGTCGGCGGCTACAATAGTCACGGTAAGGCTAGTCATTATATAGGTGGATATGTGCGTAGTACGCATACGATTAAATATTATTTGAAACACTATTAAAATTTATGACTATTTTTTGTCATCAATGTGGTAAAAAGATTGACAGTGATGCTAGATTTTGTGAATCATGTGGAGCTACAATTAAAAGCAATGTTTCTAAAAGTAATGAATCAGAACACGAATTAAAGACGCCAGTAGTTAGTATGTCTTCCGGTTCGTTGATTAAATGTGGAAGTTGTCACTATGAGGGTCAGGGAGAACCTGCTAGAAGTATTGCCGGTATTATCCTCGCTTGTCTTTGTATATTTATAGCATGGCCAATTACTCTTATATATTTTCTTGTTACTTATAAGCATCAGTGTCCTAAATGTAAATCGACTTTTGTTAGTGTAAAAAATATTGCAGGTGAATTTATTCCACAAAGTAAATCTACATCTAGAACAATATTGAAGATAATCGGATGGGGACTATTTGGAATAGCGTTATTAATTATTGTATCAATGGTTTTGTTGTATTTTCCAGTCTGGAAGTAATAGGTAATACTTAAATATATAAAAAATAATAAAATGCATTGCACAAATTGCGGTAAACAAGTAAATACAAATGAAAAGTTTTGCACTGGTTGTGGAAAACCTTTATCGCACAAGTCAAAGTCATCTAATTTTAAATTCAGGGGACGTCCTTTAAATATTCCAGGGTTGGTAGTCATCCTTATTATTATTGTCCTCGTGATATATGGTGCTTATGCAAGTTCACAGGATGATACGGCTCGACAGTCAAATGATCAGGGTCTAAGTAGTATGAATAATGGCAACACTCAGTTAGCTACTCAGCAACTTCAAAGTGCATCGCAAACTGCATCAGATGATAATATAAAGAGAGCCACTTTAATTAATTTGGCTTATGTTTATGAGTCAGACAATAAAGATTTGCAAGCATTAACTACTTTTAAACAAGCGTTACAGCTCGCTCAATCTAATACATCAGATTATTATTTAATTTTGGCCGAGATTGCCGATCTTCAAGGAGATCAATATTCTGCCTATACTAATTTTAATAATGCAGATCAGATTAATCCGAATAATTACCAAATTACTAATTCACTCGGATTGTTCTACCTCGATTTAGATAATACCTCTACCAACTACGAGAATTATCCTAAAGCACTTATTCTCTTAAAGAAGGCGTACTCCATAGCACCTGTGGTTAATGGCGAAATTGCAAAACAGAACTTAGCTATAGCATATTGTCTTAATGATAATTACGCTCAAACTATTAGCCTTTTATTGAATGAAAATTTTAATAACTTCCCATATTCTGCATATTGGTTGGGTCTGGCTTATTTGGGTGAGGGTGATTCAATAAACGGTAGATTTTATTTGCAAAAGGCAGTTAATCTAGGTGCAAATGTACCGCAAAAGATTAAAGATTTTCTTAATTCAAACTAATGATTATATTTGGCTGGCGTACAATTGTCACAAAACTAGGCATAGTTTTTAAAAGGTTATGTGATCATTGTCACAATGAAGAATATTGGATTCTAAATAGAGTAACCAAATGGTTTACATTATTTTTTATACCAGTAATTCCTTATGACTCAAATTATTTTTTTAGTTGTCCAATTTGTAAGTACGGTTTTAATTTAAACACAGATCAGATTAAGGCATTTAAACCAATAGCAGAAATTAATCAATTGTTGATGGAAGGAAAGATAAATCAAGATCAATATCAAGTGAAATTAAACGAGATTAATGGGGCGGTACAAAATCCTCTACAGTCAAATAAATCTGATGAGGCGGAATCGAGCATAAAACCAGAATTACAATATTGTGCGAATTGTGGCACTTTGGTTGCTAAAGAGATAAAATTTTGTGGTAATTGTGGGGTTAATGTAATTCCGAATTAAACATATGTTTTGTAAAAGTTGTGGAAAACAATTAGGTGATAGTGCAAAGTTCTGTACAGGTTGTGGCATAAAGACAGCAAGCAAAGTTGTTGTACATAAACAGATCCTTGCCCGGTCTAAATCTTATAAAGGATTATTGATTTTGGTTGGCGCTTTAGTCCTTGTTGTAATTATAATTTTATCGTTTGTTACTAATACAGGTTCAATTTCTAAGAACACCAATATTCGAGATGATAATACAAAAGCGGTTGTGGATATCCTTTGTGATAATAATAAGGGCGGTTCGGGAACTATCTTCACAAATGACGGCACAATATTAACCAACAACCATGTTATCGCTGGTGCTTTATCATGTAAAATAACCATCCCGAATCCTTCTACGGGAGGTATTTCAGAAGTTTACGAAGCGGCTCCTGTAATAGCTTCAGGATTAAGCAAAAAATATGATGTTGCAACTTTGAAAATCAATTCAGCCTATACAGATAGTGACGGAAAAGTTTGGGGCATTTATCCTAGAGAATTTCCAACTTTTGTTTTACCAAGTACCTGTAATGTGAGTGTTGCCTCTAAGTTAGGTGATTTTGTGAGGGTATACGGGTATCCAGTGACTAGTGGCGGTTACAATCTAACTATTACCGATGGAGTCGTAAGTAGCTTTTCTGATGATGGGGATATACTTACATCAGCACAAATTGATAGTGGTAATTCGGGAGGTCTTGCTATTGATCAGAATGGTTGTTGGTTAGGAATACCTTCAGCGGTGGTTTCTGGTAATTATCAAAACCTTGGTGTCATAATTCCTGGTAATGTTGTTAAAGCTTTTCTCGATAATGTCCCAGCTAAATTAAGTCCTACCGAAAATACGAATTCGGTTTCAGACACTGTGGTTGCACCCCAAGAGTCGAATGATCAGATATGTCAGGATAGTTATGGTACTTATAGCGAATGGAGCGGGAAATTAAACAGTAAAGAAAAACCAACTTGTACATGTCAGACTGGTTATTCTTGGGACAGTAGTGGAAATTCTTGTGCGGTCCAGACAACACTACAACAAGAATGTATCAATTCTTATGGAACTGGCAGTTATTCATATCCACAAAACGGAAAGGCTGTTTGTGGATGTTCGTCTGGCTATATTTGGAATTCAGATCAAACTGCGTGTGTGGTTCCTCAGGTTACAAAAGACCAACAATGCCAGAATAGTTACGGTGCAAGTAATTGGACGGGTGAATTAAATGGTCAGGGAGGACCAGTGTGTTCATGTAATACGGGTTATACATGGAATTATGGTCAGACTCAGTGTGTGGCACTTTCTCCTGATCAGGTATGTCAAAGAGATGTTGGGGCAGGAAGTTCTTATTTAGGATATAAAAATTCTGATGGAACATATGCTTGCAGTTCAGCCTATTAAATTTATTAATCTATGAAATTTGGTCTTAGAAAATTTTCGTTAAACAAAAGAATCGCAGCGCGTACTTCATGGAAGAGGGTGGTTAGACATTCTATAGGTTTAAAAGCTCCACGGGGTTTTGGTTGGTTCACGGACCCTAAGAGAGCGCTTTATAACAGAGTCTATAATCGTACAAGTGTAAGTGTGGATAAATTGGTTATTAGTATTTTCAAGCTATTTTTTCCTAGGTAGTTTGAGGATTATAAAGTTCTCTTGCGAAACTGAAGTCTTTGATATTTCCAGTCATAATCTCTGGGCTGACACTGCTCAAATTGATTGTCTTTTGATGTAATAGCTCCTGAAATAGCGGGGAATAATGTTCAGCTATGATGATTCCGTCTTTTACTTCAAATTTATCAAAGAAAAAGTCGATTAAGCGTTTTTGTATCCTCTCTGGTGCTTTAAGATATGTCTGATAAATATCTCTCGTGAAGTTGAGGATCTCAGCAAGTGCATCGACATTGATTTCCTTTGTTTTCTTGAGTTCACTGATCTTATGGTTAATTCTGTCTATATGACCTGATATCTCGTCTCTAATACGCGTATAGTCGGGTTTAGACAGTGTCTCATCGAGAAGTCTATCCTCAGCAGTCTTGAGTTTTGCTTCCCACGCATTCTTTTGGTTTAACAAGCCTCGAATATTTGTATCGTAAGATTGCTTCCTTGTTTCATATGTCTCTTTCACTTTAGCGATGATTGAGTCTATAAATCCTCGGTCGAGTTGGACATTTTTGAACTTATTAGCTACCTGTTTTTCGAGGTCTGACTTTTCAATATACTTACCACATCCAGTTGGGTTAGAGCAGTGATAGTATGCTTTGCCTTTTGCGAGGTGCCATTCTGCTGTGTATCTCCGCTTATGAATGGCACAGAAGATGTAACCAGTAAGGAGCCAGAAGTATTTTCTTCGTCTGCAACGATTGTTAGTATTTCCATCTATGATGTTTTTCACTTGATTGAAAGTGGTTTCATCGATGAGGTGTTCGTGTTTACCGTCTTTCACATTGATATCTCGCCAGTGTATCTCTCCGAGATAGATTCGATTTCTCAGCATATCGTAAAACATGCTTGGCGCTAACTTCTTATTTGTATGAGAAACAAGACCTTTCTCATACATCATATCGTTTAATTCGAGGGCATTATATTGACCAGTCGCATAGAGTTTAAATGCTTCGGTTACAAGGGGTCCAACTTTTGGATGGGGGACAATAATTTTTTTAGCTACTTTCTCACAGAACTGATCTGGATTTTTACAATTTGTGAAGCCTATCGGAGCATGCGTTGGATAGTACCCAGCCAGAGCTTTTGCGTCTGTGGCTTGTCTGGTTTTTTCTCTAGTGTTGTCTGAGTGATATTGATTGATTGTGGCAAACATATTGTCAGCCATGATCGAGCAGGCGTCTTCACCAGAGGATTGTCCGTTTAGATATTTTAGCTGAACTCCATTTGAAAGAAATGTGTGTCTCAAGAATGAGTGGTCAACAATATTTCGTGCTAGTCGATCCGAATGAGTAACGTATATTATCGATATCTCTCTATTCTTGGCGAGTTCAATGACTTCCTGAATACCTTTTCGGTTTAGGTTCTTTCCACTTTTACCCTCATCTTTAATAATCTTGATGTCAGTATAGCCATCACGAATAGCCGCCGTACGGCACTGTTGTTCTTGGTAGTCGAGAGAAATTCCATTGTCCGCCTGATCGTCAGTGGAAACTCTATTGTACCCAAGTGCAGTATTTTTATTTTTAGGGATTTTCCGTTCCATTTGTGGGTATATTAAGCGTCCTTTCCTTTATGTGTGAAGGCAACTCTAGTTATGAACCTTTGTACACATGGGTTGGATTTCTTTTATTTATTAATTAATAAAGTGAATCGGTCCCGTGTGTGGGTCACTTGGTTTTTCTGTGGTTGTAGAAGGTAGAGGTGACAGTCCACGTATTTCTCGACACTCGTTACTAATAAACCACTCAAACTCTTTCTTCAAATGAATTTCTTCTTCTGGTTGTCCGACACCTCCACGACTTTCTTTTGCAATGTTGCATATACCGAGTATTTCAAGAGTATTCATCTCTTTGAGAGCTGTAGGTTTTGATTGGTTTAATTTTTTTTCAACCTCGTTCGTCTTCATAATGCCGTTGTAGTCAATTAATGCTCTGAAAAGACTTGAACGGCTTGTATAACCACTATCAAAACAAAGTTCTATAGTTGCCTTGAGATCACTTCGTTCAATCTGTTTTCTTCCGTGTACGAGAGCGTAACCACGACACTGGTTATATAAGAGTTGGTTGATGCGGTCAGATTTTTCAATAGTAGGAGTTGCATAGCTATATTTTGTCTCACCCCAATCATCTGAGGACCACACATTAACTGCACCTCTCAATTTAGCTAGTAGCCCAGAACAACGCGCAATGATTGTCATAACATCTTCTGGATCATTCTCGTTATTCCAAATAATGCCGTTTGGATTTTCTGACCACAAAGTTTTAACGAAAGCGTTAGTTATCTCCCTACAAGCAGTTTCTTTTCCTTTGTAAGCCTTACTCTTTAATTGTTTAACGAGTTCTTCGTCCGTTTTGTTACGTGAATTCATTCGAAGAAAGAAAAGCCTTGAGCCTAGATTTCCCATGATCTTGAAGATCTTTGGTGATATGGGTGTTGAAGCTCCTAACATCATAAATAGGTATTCGCCTTTATATCCTCTTTGACCATGAACTCCCGATTCCGTGTCCAGTCCCTCGCCGTCGAGCACACGGGTGAGGAGACCGAGCAGTTCAGTCAAATGTTCTTCTTTCTTAGAAAACATTGTTGCCATATCTCTAAGTAAGAACATTTTATATCTGATACGTGGTAAAAGGTCGACTTTTTCAATCTGATCTCTTGAGACACTTGGAGAGTTGGTTACAAATGATGCTGGTGTAAATTTGTCTGTTGCATAGGTGAGACCCTCAATTCCATCAAAGAAGTTCACTACGATGGTCTTTCCAGCCGCTGGTACATCTACAAGAACTAATGCAAATGGATTAGTGATCTCTTTGATAAGAATTTGAGCGATGATTGAGAGCCCTATTTCGGCAGGAAAGAGAAGGTCTGGAAAGTTGTTCTTGATAACCTTCTGCCACTCATTAAAATAAACTGGCTTCTCTGGTTTCTCAAACTGTTTGATACGCCCGATTTTTTCTGGTCCGTCTTGTGGAAGCATGGTGCTAATGTGTTCCATGTAATTGTTTAATTAATTTGTAATGACTTGTCGCTAGCTTTGTCTTTTATCTTCATATCGATTAGTTGTAAGAAAATGGTTGCAAGTAGTTCGACTGCTTCTTGGTTTTGCCCATGATCGTTTTGCTTAATCATGGGTGCAGTTTAGAATGCACAAAAAATACCCGAAATTGGGCTTTTTAGGATCTTTCCATTTTGTGGCTAGCCAGCTAGATTTTTTAGGGCTGAAAAGTCCTACTTGGTTTTATTCATCCACTTTCTTTATCTGAATGATGTATTTATTTGTAGTGAAATTTTCAATAGTTATTGGCATACCACTGTCTTTAAGCTTTCTTCGTAGTTTTTTCAACGCTGATCGGAATGAGCCCTCGTCTCTATAGGGGACAGATTGTTCAAGTTCTTCTCTATTGATTTCCACTCCTTTTTTTGTAGTTTTTCCATCTGGTGAGATAATCCTTGGATTTTCAAGAAATATTCCCATCATCGTATAGTGACCTCTTTCAATCGGAAGTACGACGTCTCCCCAGACAATAGTCTTATTCAATAGTTTAGGTGTGCCACGCAGACGATAAAATTTTTTCAAGAATAGATCTAGTTGCTTTGGAGAATCAATCAGTTCTTTAAGTCTAATCTCGTCTGTTTGGATATCCGACTTCTTTTTCCATTCCAAGTCAATATTACCAATTGTAAATCCGCCTGTTCTTCTCTCAATCATTTCTTTCGTTGGAGCTATGTCATAATCCTCATCACCTGGATCCCAAGGCATAATCTGATACTCAAATATCTCAGCTTTTCGAAAAAGATCCAAGATTTCGATAATTTTTGGCTTTGGAATATCCAACTCCTCCTCTAGCGATTTGAAGCTCCAGACGGGTCCAATCTTTTGAGCGCGAATCGCGAAATTAGCTAATTTCTTTATATCCTCTTTTACGTTTCTTGTTTCCATATCAAATTAAATTTACCGTGTATAAGCTTTTCATTCAAGTCCTAATCTAATCGACAGCGCCAGTCTACAGTGATATATTTGTAGTACAACTGAATACCGAAAGTAGCCTAAACCACTAACGTGGCATGGTGAATAACCCAGTCAAGGACAAAGAACCCATCGTGTGGGATTGCCTTGACTGGTCATATCGGGAAACCGGTATGGGGGACTTCGGTCCTCACCCCGCGGTGGGCTTTTTGTTTACCTAATCTATGCAGTTCAAGATTCCAAAACTTGTTATAACTGATAAAAAAGATTTTTTGGAATTTTGGGCTAGACGATACACGTACTCGTTGGATGGACTATATGAAGAAAATATCAATCAGCCTTTAAATGAGAGTTGTGTTATAGAACTCTATCGTTGGAAGAATGGAACTGACCTATCGGAGAAGAAATTAGATTTGGTGAAGAGAGTATACATTCCTGAACTGAATCATTTACCGAAAATTGAGACTGTTGAGCAGGGTAGAGAGTATTTATTAAAACTCAATCGTGGGCAGATTTGGGATTTCTTCTGGCTTCATTGTTTGAACCCAAAGTTATTTCCAATATTTGATCAGCATACTTACAGAGCCATGGCTGAAATGGAAGGGCTAGCTGTACCAGAGATCCCATACTCGACAGAGAAGAAACTTGATATGTATTTTTCTCGCTACATACCTTTTGTCTCAAAGATCGGTGGTGATATGCGTCTTTTGGATAAGGCACTTTTTGCGTATGGAAAGGAATTAAAGACAGGACCCTTTTCTCCATAGATAGGGGAATATGAGGAGGTATACCTTTATCAATCATTTAATTTAAAACTATGTCTGAACAAAATAACAAAGTGTGGAAGAGTGCATTGAAAGTAGTTGGCATCGTATTAATTACCGTAGTCGTTATTTGCGGTATCTTGGTATTCATAGGTATTAGGGATGCTGTTAATTATAGATCATCAACAACATACACTCAGCCAGTATCTCAACAGACTATACAAACACAAGAAACCAATGATATGACTTGGCATACTGTATTCTCGTTGAGTAATAGCAATAAATTTTACAATACATCTGCTTTTGCTATGAAAGGAAGTCAGTGGCGTATTTCATGGAGGTGTAGACTTACTGATCAATCTATTGGTGGTGAGGGAGGCTTTGCTGGAAGCATAGATTCCGTTGTCGATAATACTGGACATACTTTTGCTCTTGATGACGGTTGTAAGTTGGCTACTACCACGACCACCAATTATTATGGAGAAAAACCTGGGCAATATTATCTCAAATTTGGTCCGTCATACTCGATTTACAGTGTTATGGTAGAGGATTACTACTAATCAGTAATGAAAAAGAAACATACAGCCAGATACATAGAAAGACACAAGAACTTTTATTGTATCGATTGCAAGAAAGACACATGGTATGAATACTACACAGTCAATAATCGGCTGTGGAAAAAGATCAATCCAAAAATAAGTGGAATGCTCTGTATTGGCTGTGTTGAAACACGATTAGGAAGAAAGCTGAAAAAGGCAGATTTTGCGGATAAACCTATTAATACAAAGAAGTTTACTCGAACACCAAGGCTGATCAATAGGTTACAGAGAGAAGTTTGAAGAATTTGGCTAAAATAAATCACCTAAAAATTAGGGAAAACTGTCATAAAACTCATTTTCGTGTTTTTATTATTTTTTAGAGAATGCCGTAGTTAAAAGGGTAGTTTGAAAACTGTCGTTGACCTCGCTTGTGGTTATGTGGCTGTCACTTTACCATCACGGGAATATCGTTATTTGATCAGACCTAGCATCAATAATCGAATAGTGAGTGCCTGTTCGCTTACATCAAACTTAGTTGCTAGCTCCTTTAGGTTTAATGTCTTTCCTTCAGTTTCTTTTCGTATCATCTGTTCTGGTACGGGGAGATGTATATAGATAAAGATGTATCGGTTACATTTGATCAAAGACCTCCGTACCCTCGGTATTTCACTACTGATGAAAAGATTGAGGGTGATCTTATGCATAGATACGGTTATATAGAAATGCCTATTTTCCCATTAGATAAGGTTCCTTTTGTACACGAAATTAAGTTGAGATTAAAAGAAAAAAGAGAGGTACGAATCTATTATTACTTTAGAACCGATTTAGGTGATTCCCCAATCTGGTCATGGATAGCGATGTCTCGTGGAAAGTATACTTGGCTGAAATGTCTGAAGGTCAGTTAGATTACGTACTCTCTATTCCAATTTGCGTAATAAGTTGTATAGTTAATACACAAGCGCTGGTTTAAATAATCAGTCTAACTAAAATGAGAAAACTACTTATAACAAGTGTGTTATTCCTATTTATTCTAGTAGTTCAAATTTCAACTGCTCATGCGGTATATGTAAGTGGATATTATAGAAGTAACGGCACTTACGTTAATGGATATGAACGAACAGCTCCTGACGGTAATCCGTATAATAATTATAGTTATCCGGGAAATTACAATCCAAATACAGGAAGCATTACAGGCGGAAGTGATAGCACATATTTAAATAATTATTATAGTAGCGGGTCTTCGGGTAGTACTTACTATTCTTCTCCTACATCGTATAGTAGTTACTCTTACCCAACTACACCGACATGCCCATTAAATTCATATTATGATGGTATTTCTACTTGTAAGTGTAATTATGGGTATGTTGTTAGTGGGGGAAGTTGTGTTTCCGCAAATAGTATTTGTTACAACCAGCTTGGCTATAGTTCTAGTTATGATTCAACAAGTAATACCTGTAAGTGTGACTATGGCTATGTGATAGGATCCTCTGGTCAATGTACTAGTGGTACAAATTACTGTTATTCTAAAACAGGTTATGAGTCCACCTATGATTCAAGTAGTAATACATGTAAGTGTAATAGTGGTTATGTGTTAAATACTTTAGGACAGTGTGTCGCACAAGCGCCATTGGTACCACAAATAAGCACAACAAATCTCACGTCTAAATCGGCTGTGGTGGTCTATGAAAAATATAGTTGTGACTATTTTATCGTTAAAGATAGTGGTGGTGATTATGATTTATTAGAGTGGTATAGCGGTTATGATCCAAGTTCGGGCGATATTTTAAAAGGGAACTTCCATACATACGGTTTTCATGATTTTTATAATTCCTCATATACTAGAAAGACCCATGTCTGGATTGAGGATTGGTTGTTAACTTGGGATGATGCAATTAGTCAGTATAAAGATAAATGTAATTAATTATGAATGAGGAAGAAACAATCGGTGGTATAGGTTTCTTGCTACTTATAGCAGTGATTTGGCTTGGTGTTACTGTTCATAGTCAAAATAAACAAATTGATCAACTCAAAGGAGTTATTAATGATTGTGATTCGGCAGTTACTGATGCAAATCAGAATATTAGTGATCTTAATGATCAAATCGATAATGCTAAGAATGATGCATGGAGTGATTATGACACTATGGGACAATCGCTTGAGAATTTAACTAGTGGAGATCAAGTTGAAAATCCTTGTTATGTTCCACAACAGTAGTTATATTACCTTTTGGATAGTGACAAAAAACCGATCGTATCACTTAAATATTCGAGTTTCATTTTGGGCTAGCCAGAATCGAACTTTTGATATGGTTGAGCTGTGATATTACAAATTTGTTGAATTAGGCTATAGGGAATTGAACTTTGGAAAATTGAGTTAGTTCGATTCTCGGTAGGCCTACTATTGACAGATATACATTAAATATGCTATA
Organism: uncultured bacterium; assembly: GCA_903902315.1. Classification (GTDB taxonomy): domain Bacteria; phylum Patescibacteriota; class Minisyncoccia; order Phycocordibacterales; family PALSA-1337; genus C7867-002. Next base: position 44,760 of record CAIUUK010000013.1, read on the forward strand.
AAATTAGCGTAGGTGATTTTTTGCAAAAAAACAACAATCAACCAAATAGAACTTTGAATATGAAACTATCGAATGAAGAAATGGCCGAAGCGATTAATTTGCTCGGAATCCTCCATGAAGGTGGCTCAATTCGCTACTTCGCTGTGGCTGGTGGGCAAGCGGTGCACGGAAAAGATGGCAAACCAATGCCTTCAGAAAAATGCTCAATCACAGTCTTCCTTGATTTACGGGAGAATGGGATGATCGAAATGACTGAACGAAACGTCATGGGGTATCCATACTATGCCGATAATCATCGGTCTGATGTCTACAGGATGACCGATGTAGGTCGTGCATTTCTGGAGAACAAATGATTCGGGACATCCCTATTTAGCAGGAAGGGAAGTAGGTTTTAATAGAGTTGAAGAACTCTCCAAAATCTCTCAGGTCACACTTCGATCAGTGTGACTTTTTTATTTTATACATTGTATTCAATGGTGGGGTAGAGTGATGGAATATACACCGTCGCATTACCCCTATCCCTAAACCTAGTTAAAGTAACTTCTAAATCTTTCTCAACTAAGCCATCCTATACCACAGTTATAATAACGTTTGGATAGCCACCCCATCAATGTGTATGCTCGAATTCCTCGACTTTGCGCATCTCGCCGGCGACGACAGTTGTATCGGCTTGGACAGCTTCTTTTTTCTTCATCAAAAAGAAAATAGCGATCACTGTTGTTATTGGCACAGCGAGAATTAGTCCGATTGATCCGACCATGGCCCGAATAATCTCGGTGGCGAAGATCTCACGGTTAACGGTCAAGGCAAAGTCGGCACCAGACTGATAGAAAAGCAAAAGCAGGGGCAAGGAGGCTCCGACATAGGCGATAGCCAGAATATTTACAAGCGCTCCGATATGTTCGCGACCAATGCGCAAAGCACGTTTGAAAATAATAGTGCGAGGCAGGTGCGGACCGATATGGTGAAGCTCGTCGACGGCAACAGCTTGGCCTATGGCGGCATCATAGAGTACGCCAAGGAGACCGATGAGAATGCCGCCCATCAAGAGGCCGGCAAAGTCTATGGTCCCGTTGGTATTCATATTTAGATAGACTGATTCATCGCTTGAGAAGCCAGTGAGTTTCGCGCCGTGGATCGATATGTACGCCAATACGCCGGTGAATATGATCGTCGCAACCATGCCGACCACGGCCGAGGTGGTCACTCTATTGAATCCGTGTGTGATATACGATCCGAGAATGATCATGAGGGACGCTACGCCAATCGACATGAGGATTGGAGAGAATCCGTGAAGTATTCCGGGGAAGAGTACGTATGCGATGACAACAAAACTTAATGCCAAGGCGATCAATCCTCTGAACCCTTGCTTGCCGCCGAATATGAGTACGCAAAGCACAAATAATCCGACGAGACCATAAAGCCACGGCAGGCGATACGGATCAGAGACAGCGTACATATCGAAGCTCTCAAGTGAATCGACGGTGTGCGTAAGGTATACAACGTCACCGGCCTTGAGTTCGATGTAATCATTTTCGACGCTGACTTCTTTTCCTTGCTCATTGCCGTCGAGAATCTTGACCTGGAGCATCTGATCGAGACTGTTCACATTCGTGCCGGGCACATTTTGACGCTTGGCACTCGTGACCTCAACTACCACTGCCTTCATTGTTGTTATCTGGTCAGGGACCAACTGCTGGGCGTGAGTAGTGTTGAATACGAGAAAACTTCCAAATACGAGAATGGCTAAGGAAAAAATCTGTTTGAATCGGCCTGTCATAATGTCAAGTATACCAGAGAATTTTCATTAAAAAACTCTGCAACCCATAAAATGAATTGCAGAGTGCGAACGTGTCTTTCAGACAGCCTCCCATCGTACTAACCAGGTACTGTTTCCCGATGCCAACTGACGGCAGTGAGCGAGAGTCTGATCAGCTTCGATCTGACTAATCTCTCCGCGACTGAGACCCCAATCAAGAGATTCCTTGACGAGTTCAGGCCGTTCCTCGGCTAGCTCATCATTGAATCCGAACTTGGTAAGTCCAAGCAGTCCCTCGACAAGAATCTCCACCGGCCTTACCCGAATGGCTTGGCCAAGCAGATCATCGCCGACTAGCTCTGGATAGTGGATAGAGAAGTAAAAGAGCGTAATCCCCAACCTCCGTTTCCAATAGGCCAGGTCCTCAGCGGGGACGTCCCATTGCCGTGCCCGAAGGAGCAGGAAAGATTTGATACGCCATGATACGAAGCTTCGGACCGCTTCAGCTTTGACCTCGATCGGAACATGGTCCCGCAAGGAAAGCTGAAAAGCGGCATCGGCCTCCCAGTCAACACGCAATCGGCCTGATGATGACACTGTTCCCGCTTCATTATACAGACCAAGGAGCCACTGTATGGCTTTGAGTGTGTCATCGAGAGGTGCCTCATGCTTTCGCATGAGTCCCTTTTTCGTCTCGTCGCTTGGCGTTACATCAATTGCGATGCCAGCGAATGCCGATTGATCCCATTCTTCCGTGGCGATGAAGTTGCCATAAGGTTCTTCCGGCGTTGATTCTCCGAGCTCGAAAGAACCTTGAACAAGATCGAACCTTTGTCCGTCGACCACACCCTTAGCTCTTACGAGCTTGTCGAGGTATGGTGCAATGGCTTCGGCCAACTGCTCAAGCTTCGCATCTTTCCGTATTCGGATGGTCGTCGTGTGGACGCCGTGGTCCGTATGCGTATGGACGTGGTGCTCATGGTTATGGCCGTGATGACTTCCGCAGTTGCAGCGCGGCTTGATTAATACAGTGAGCGTTTCTTCTTGGCGGACTGCGAGCAGAGAATCGACGACTTCCTCTGGCAACGAGTCTCTCGTTATGAGTGACACTTTTCTGCCACGGGCATTCCCGATGTGGCGAAGATCTTCCGCCAATCGTTCATCCAGGATATTCACGAGAGCTGGCATGTGGTCATACCACGTGAGACCGATAATGTCTGCCACGGCAATCTGGCTCTCCATCACTCCGAGCGCATGATTGCGTGCGGCGTGTCGTATGTCGTAGAGGCACAGAATCTTTCCGGGAATCTCCGCTCTCGCAAGCGCGTCCCTGATTTCCTTGCCGTCAGCGATGCCGGTTGGCTCGATAATGACTGTGTCGACCTGCTTAGTCTTCGCCTCGTTCAAGATGGCGAGAAATGACGGCAGGTCACTGCATCCGATGCATCCGGCAGTGAGCGGACGAATCTCTCCTACGGTTTTGATCCTTGTAGCATCGACATTGACGTTGCCGACATCGTTCACCACGACGAGCGTAGTGCCGAGGTCGACGCCGCTCGCGAGCAAGTTATTGACTACGGTTGTTTTGCCGGACCCTAACGATCCGATGACGGCTATGGCTTTCGTTTTCAAATCACACCTCCGTTTGTTGTTGGTTTGTTAAAGAGCACAGTTGAAAGAACAATGTAGGGCGACACATATCACCCTTGTAAGCGGACAATTGTTTACCCGCTTACAAGGAAGATATGACCTTCTCGTATTCCTTTTCCAATCCTTGAGGCAAAGGCATGTCTCCGCAAATTCCGGCCTTCCTGAATCTTTTTATGACTTCGCGGATATTCTTCTCTGGCTGGCCGAGAACGAAACGGACCCAGTGATTCAGGCGATGTCCGTGGTTCGATCCTGGACGGAGGAGCACGTGTGCATTCTTGAGCACATGATATGTGAATATGTGGTCAGGGAGCACTCGCTTCGATGCGGCGAAGCTTTCCGGAACATGCAGGAAGAAGTTAACGCCGGATGGTGGGACCTGCACTTTGAAGCCAAGAGAGCTCAAACCGTCGGTGAGCGTCTTCATCCTCTTTTGCAGAGTCTTTCTTGCCATATCCATATCGATGCGCGGCAATGTAAGCTCGGCAAGGAATCGGGTGACTGGAGAGCTCATTTCCAGACTCAAGCGCTGGAATCTTTTCAAGCCGCCAACGATGTTCTCCTGACCAACAATGAAGCCTATGCGCAATCCAGGCGCTCCAATCTCCTTTGTCATGGTGAAAAGGAAAAGACAGTGCTTTCGTAAAAGGGGGATCGTGAGCGGCAGCCAAGGCTTCGAATCCAATCCGTAGCTTGTATACCAGGAATCGATGTCGATGACGCCAAGCACGTCATATTTTTGAAGAAGCCGAGCAAGCTTTAGATAATATGAATGTGGGATCTGCTTCACAGGCTTGGTGTGATAGATGTAAACGCAGGAGATATCTCCGGCGTGCCGCTTGAGCTGTCGGTCCAACGTTTCGAGATTGAGCAGGCCAGTCTCAAGTATCGCAGGGATTTCGATTACTTTCTTACCGAGGCTGGCGAAGCATGCCTTATTGATCTGATGTATCAGTTCTGGCGCAAGGACATATTTTCCTTGCCGTGAGAGCAGGATTGTCTTATATGATCCGTACACTCCGCTCGGTGATACCGCTACCTCATCAAGCCTGATCGATATACCGGTCCAGCGTTTCAGGAAGGCTGAGAATGCTTTCTCCAGGCCGAAATCGCGCTGGATGAGATACGGATATGAATGGAATTTTTCCAAGAGATGAGCCAGTTCTTTCTTCACGACGGCTCCAAGCTTCCGTTCAGTGGTATCGTGGAAAAGGTTCATTGAAGTGGCCGAGCTTATATCGATGACCTCCTTGCCTCGTCCGAGGCGCTCGATCAATTTCCGCTCTTTAATATTTCCAGTGAGAAAATCCGACTCGATAGCATCCAATACGGCCGTCATCTTATCAGACGCGGTGGCTTTGCGGACATGTGGGGTGTTAGTGAGTAGGTGACTCATAGGTGCAATATACTTGCATTTGCATAGTACACAAAATACGTTCTTGTTGCAAATTATTAACATTTAGCTTATGATACTTCTATATGTCAAAAGACTTTCCTGGCTTACTTAAAGAGAAGGGGCTGAAGAATACACCTACGAGAAGGGCGATTCTTGATGTCTTTTCGGCCGACTGCAAGCCGATCAATGCCGAATATATTCACGAGAAGCTGAAGAAATCCGATATTAATCTAGTGACTATTTACCGTACCCTCGAATCTTTTGAGGAGGCTGGTATTTTGAAGCGTGTCAGTTTAAACAAAGCATCATCATATTACGAGCTTGCCGCAAATCATCACCATCACCTGATCTGTACGAATTGTGGGACCGTCGAAGGTTTTAAGGAATGCGACATTGGCGATGTCTCGCGCAAAGCTTTGAAGGATTCAAAATTTCAGACCGTTAGCGGTCATTCACTGGAGCTTTTCGGAAAGTGCAAGAAGTGTGCGAAGGCATGAAGTTCGCAAAATGGGGAAGTATGATCAAAAGTGTTTTTTTGACATTTTTTCGCTCAAACTGCAGCCACTTTTTCGGCATCCTGAAACTGCTGAATAAGCCTTAGTTTTTCTCGTATTCCGCACAAATATTCGTGGTCACAAAGTACCGTCATAAATGCATACCTATCATGACACTGAAGTTAGTATTTATGACATAAGTTTACAGTATAGTGTAAACTGTAAACTTTCGTGATATGATAATTTCATGAAGAAAATAAGAATGAAGCAGAGGATAATCGATTATATCAAGGAAAAAGGTCAATCGAGTGCGGATGAGATGACTAATTTTTTTGGCATATCCAGACAGATCATTCATCGCCACCTCTCTCAGTTGGTAAAAGCCGACTTCATCTATAGGATCGGCAAACCGCCTAAAGTTTATTATTTGATCAGCAAAGAGGGGACGGTTAAAAATGACGACACCGTGTCTGACAGTCTAAAAAAGATTATCAACGAAAATTACTTGGTGATCACCCCTTCTGGGGAACAAAAAGAAGGGTGGGATGGTTTCGTATATTGGTGTGACAAACAGAAATTGCCCGTAGAAAAGACCGCTATTGAATACGAACGGACTCTGAAGAAATATGCGCCGTACAAAAAAGATGGACTTATCGACGGCATGTACAAGATAAAACATACGTTCGATCATATCTATCTCGACAAAGTTTTCTACCTCGATTTCTACAGCATAGAGCGTTTTGGTAAGACGAGACTTGGTCAGTTGCTTCTCTATGCAAAGCAAAGCCAGAATAAAGATCTGATTCGCGAGCTTGTTGTACAGATAAAACCGAAGATCGATACGCTGCTCAAAAAGTTCGCCATAGACGCCGTTGGGTATATTCCGCCGACTGTGCGGCGTGAGGTCCAGCTCATGAAAGAGCTTGAGAGGCAACTCAATCTTTCCGTGCCGAGTGTCAATCTCGTGAAGGTGAAAACGCCTATTGCCGTGCCACAGAAAACCCTGACAAAACTTGAGGATCGCGTCGAAAATGCGAAGAATACTATAGTCGTTGATGATACCCATACCTATGAGACATTGCTTTTGATAGATGACGCGCTCGGTTCCGGTTCGACATTGAACGAGACGGCGCAAAAGATAAAAAAGCAGGGATTGGCAAAAACGATTATAGGTTTGGCGATCACTGGAAGTTTCAGCGGATTCGAAGTGATAAGCGAAGTGTAAAATTGATTGCTGTTAACTTCTTAGTAATATCATGATCGGTAAGGAATTATTTGTTATAAAAAATGGAAGGTTTGGCAAGCTCGTTTGTGCGAACAAATTTTTCGAGAAAGGCCAAAAGATTTTGGATTTCTCGGGCCCAGTTCTTTTGCGTTCTGAGTTACCAGAAAATATAGCGACTCCAGAAGACGACAGATTTCTACAGGTTGGCATAAATTTATTTATAGGTCCTTCTGGTGGCGTAGATGATCTTATAAATCACTCTTGTGAGCCGAACTCGGCGGTGATGATAAAAGACAAAAATGCATCATTATTCGCAATAAAAGATATACAATCGGGAGATGAGATAACATACGATTATTCACTCCAGATGAATGACGAGCAGTGGACAATGCAATGTCGATGCGGTGCTAAATGCTGCAGACTTGTCATCAAGGAATACAGATTCATTCCTGAATCACTGAAAGACCATTATCTAAAACTAGGTTTTGTTCCTGACTACAATCGAGGTTTATAGTTGGCAGCCTGGATGGCCTGAAGTGAGTTGTTTACCGTCTCGGATAAAAGCCTTGATCAGAGCCACTTTTTCCTGAATTCCCCGCATGTATTCATGGTCTGCAAGCGTGGTAAGAAATGCGTACCTATCATGACCCCACTAAATCTAGAGTAGTTAGTTCAACAATAGTTATAATTTGTGTATACTACAGGATATGAAAAAACTTATTCAAGAATTCCTTATATTTTTACACGAATACAAAATAGTTTCGCTCGCTATAGCCTTTGTTATGGGTACAGCAGCAACAGGTTTAGTCAATTCTTTTGTGAATGATGTTTTTATGCCACTTATTTCACCGCTCATTGGCACCTCTGGTTCGTGGCGAGGTGCAGTGCTTCGAATGGGTCATATCCAAGTAATGTATGGTAATTTTATCGGCCAATTGGTTAATTTCGTAGTTATTGCGGCAGTTATTTTTCTGGTAGTAAAGTATTTCTTTGCTGAGAGAAAATAAAACCACTTACTCTAGGTTGTTTTTTGTTCGTTTTTGCGTGATATAATACAAACATGTTACAAATTGGAAAAGCGCAAAACATGGGCAAAAAAACATTTATGCTGATTTTGACCAGGAGAACCACTCTTGGGTTTGTTTTGCTTTTGACAACAATTATAATAGCTTCGCTAGAATCAGCCATTTCTTCTGGAATAGTCGGCATGATGTCACTCGGAGGCTCACCAAGTCATGGTGCTGTAGCAAGTATTGCCGGAGCAGTTTCGACTCTATGTGTTATGGCTTTGCTTGCAAGTATTATTTTGATTATGGTCGGTATAATCATTGCTTTGATTCAATATCGTAATCATGTATTTCTTTTAGATGAATTTAGTCTGAAATTCCGCCGAGGAATTATAGACAAAATGGAAGTGTCTATACCTTATAGACAGATCCAAGACATGAACATCGTTCGCACACTTCAACATAGATTGTTTGGTGTTAGTCGACTCATTATGATTACGGCTGGTCGAGAAGATTCACAAGATCATAACGAAGCCGATACAGTATTTGATCCTATAGATGCTGAGCTGGCTGTTGAAATAAGGGTCTATCTAGAAAGAAAAATAGGTGTTCAGGTTATTGAGAGAATGGTACAAGCTGATAAAGAAGAAAAAGTTGAAGAACAGGTGACAAATCCTATAAGTTCAGTGAGTGCAACACCAGATCAACAAAGCCATGCGTAAAATAGTTGCTCGGCGCGAACTAGTCAAAGATATTGCATTTATAATTATCGGAGTATTTATTGCTCTAGCTTTGTCTCGAGCTGGTGTGATCGATGAGATAATTGCTCTATTTGGAAATAGTGAAGTTGCTAGTTTTGTATCTGGTATGTTTTTTACTTCTGTTTTCACGATAGCACCAGCATCAGTTGCTTTGGGACACATAGCAATGCACACACCTGCCTATATTGTAGCTTTGTGGGGTGCGTGTGGAGCCGTCTGCGGTGATTTGATTCTGTTTTATTTTATAAAAGATCGCTTTGCTCTAGATGTTATGAATTCTTTTGGTTCAACTTTCACTAGACATTTACTAGCATCTTTTCATGTTGGTTTTTATAAATGGATGGCACCAATTCTGGGTGCATTGATTATTGCTTCACCATTGCCAGATGAGTTTGGCATAACTCTACTTGGATTTTCTAAAACAAAAACCCTAGTTTTAATACCAGTATCATTTATTGGAAATATTTTAGGTATTTATCTAATAGTTTGGTTTGGTAGTTTGTTGTAATTAGGTTCATGTTACTACTACGCATAAAATGAAAATAACAATTTTAGTGATTGGTAAAGAAAAGGATTTTGGTGGTCAAGATCTAGTTCGTGAATATACAGAAAGAATTTCACATTATTGTTCTTGCGAATGGAAATATATTTCCAGCACTGGTCGTGATGAAGATAATAAAAAAGTCATCGAAATACTTGAAAAAGAAAAGTCAGGCGGGTCTGGTTCGTCAGGGTTGTATGTCGTTGCCTTAGATGAAATAGGGAAGGAGTATAATTCAAAAGACTTCGCTAGTCGCATCCAATCGTGTATGAATGAAAGTGTACGAACACTTATTTTTGTTATTGGTGGAGCATACGGTCTATCGAATGAGGTTAGAAATCAAGCCAATGTAACCATCGCTTTGTCCAAATTAACTTTTCCTCATCAACTCGTCCGTTTGATTTTGGCAGAGCAATTATATAGAGCTTTTACAATCATACGAGGTGAGAAATATCATCATTAATATTAAGTGCAGAGTTAAAATTAAATGAATCCTGAACAATATAATTATCATCTGCCAGAGAACTTAATCGCGCATGAGCCGGCTGAACCGCGCGATTCTGCCAAACTTTTGGTTTATAGTACAAAAACAGATGAAATTGTCATAGATACTTTTGCACATTTGTCTCGATATATTCCAGCACAATCATTGCTTGTTTTTAATGATACACAAGTCGTACCTGCTCGTCTCGAACTTATGAAATTAACTGGTGGAACAGTGCGGGTATTGTTTTTGGTAAATGAATGGCGAACAATAGCTCGAGCCGACGGAGGCCAGCGCGGACCAATCAAAGGTTTGCCAGATCGAAAACTTACAGTTGGTGACATGTTATTTTTTAATCACAAAGGAATATTGGAGGTTATTGCTCAAAAAAATGAAGAGTTTACATTTCGTTTGCATATTTCTGCAGATGAATTTGATAAATTATGTCAGCTACATGGACAGACGCCTTTGCCACCATATATACACACTAGCTTAAATGAAGAAGATGCTCGTCTAAAATATCAAACAGTTTTTGCTTCAAAACCAGCATCAGTTGCCGCGCCAACAGCGTCACTGCATTTTACGGCAGGTGTTTTGGAGTCTTTGATTACAAAGGGAATAGATAGAACATCAGTTACTTTGCATGTCGGTCGAGGAACGTTTTCACCAATGACCGCAGAATTTATACAAGAAAAGCGTTTACATAGTGAACCGATTGAAATTAGCCGAGCTTCTGCTGAAAAAATTTGTAATGCAAAAAAAGAAAAAAGGATAATAATATCTGCCGGTACAACCGCAACACGAACACTTGAAGCTACTTCCAGTAGTATTTTCAAAAAAGAAGGGTATACAGGAGAAACATCGCTTATGATCACGCCTGGCTTTGATTTTAAAATTGTTGATGCAATGATTACGAATTTTCATTTGCCAAATACATCGCTCATTATGTTGGTTGACGCTTTTCTTCAGTACAAAGGTTCAAAAAAGACATGGCGAGAGCTTTATGAAAGAGCTATCAGTGAGAAATTTAGATTTTATTCTTTTGGTGACGCTATGCTCATTATCTAGTATACTGATTCCATGAATACAAAACGCGTAATCTTTTGGGCTTCTTTTATCATCATTTTAGGTCTAATTTTCTGGGGTTTGGTCGTAGCTATGAATAAAACTGATACAGGATCGGCTGTTGGTGCACCTGCTCCAGTTACAAACAGTGATCATATCCTGGGTCCAAAAAATGCTTCTGTCACTATGATTGAGTACGGAGATTTTCAGTGTCCAGCTTGTGGAGCTTATTATCCTCTAGTCAAAAGACTTACGACTGAAGCCTCAACAACACTTCGTCTTGTTTTTCGTCATTTCCCATTACCTCAACATGCCAACGCTATGATAACTGCACAAGCTTCTGAAGCTGCTGGATTACAAGGTAAATTCTGGGAGATGTTTGACCTAATCTATTCGAATCAAAATGACTGGAATACTTTACCAGATGCTCATCTTGTACTGGATGGATATGCACAAAAGATTGGATTGGATATGATTAAATTTAAAGCTGATATAGATAGCAGTGCTGTAAAAGCTGTAGTTGATACTGATTCTGCTGAAGGTGTCAAAATTGGTATTGATTCAACGCCAACATTCTTCGTAAATGGAAAAATAATTAAAAACCCACAAAGTTATGATACATTTAAAGTACTTATTGAAGCGGCCTCTTTTGGCAGTTCCAAATAAAGTCGTAGTCGTACTGTTCATCATTGCCATTCTCGGCTTTTCAGATGCTTCTTTTTTGACGATTGAACATTATCAAAATCGTATTCCTCCTTGTACTACTGCCGGTTGTGAGACTGTTCTTACGAGTCAGTATGCAACAGTATTTGGTGTACCAGTTGCTTTACTTGGCATGATATATTATTTAATTATATCTTTAGGATTGTTTGCACATATTGAAGGAAAACATGAGCCATCATTACGAGCAGTTCTGTTAATGACAGTTTGCGGTTTCATTATGTCGATCTGGTTTGTTGGTGTACAGGCGTTTTTGATTCATTCATATTGTTTATATTGTCTTGGATCAGCAACTATTTCTACGGTTCTTTTTGGAAGCTCAGTTTATGTCCTTAAAAGATATCGTGCTTAATAAACATATAATGAACACCTCAAAAATTCTTACAACTAAAGTTTCGGTTGACTATGAACTCTTGGATTCTGGAGAAGGCGAAAAGCTGGAACGAATTGGTAAAGTACTTTTGTCTCGACCTGATCCTCAAGCCTTATGGAAAAAACGCCTGTCGTCAGCTGATTGGAAAAAGGCTGATGCGCACTTTGGTAAAAGTGGGCTAGTTCTGGTTGGTCAAGAGGAAAGGGGTAACTGGAGTTTCAAAAAAGAATTACCAAATCGTTGGGAGATTTCATTTGCTGATTTGAAATTTTATATCAAGCCTACAGCTTTTAAACATATAGGTCTTTTTCCTGAACAAGCACCAAACTGGGATTGGATGAGAGAAAAAATAAAGGAAGAAGGAAATAAAAATAAAGAGACAAAGAAGGAGGGTGAGATAGAAGTGTTAAATCTCTTTGCTTATACAGGTGGTGCAACTATTGCTTGCGCACAAGCTGGAGCGAAAGTTGTGCATGTAGACGGATCAAAAGTTGCTCTAACTTGGGCTCGCGATAATGCTGAATTGTCTGGTCTTAAAGATAAACCTATTCGTTGGATACTCGATGATGTAAGAGCTTTTGTAAAAAGAGAAATAAAAAGAGGCCGAAAATATCATGGAATAATCATGGATCCACCTGCATTTGGTCATGGTGCAGAAAATGAGGTGTGGAAGATTGAGGATGATTTTATGGCTTTGGTAGAACTTTGTACTGAGCTACTTACTCCAGAACCTCTGTTCTTTTTGGTAAATGGTTATTCGGCTGGTTATTCAGCAATTGCATATAGAAATAATCTGCTCCCTCTAAAGGAAAAATTTGGTGGTGACATAGAGATAGGCGAGTTGACGCTTGAAGAGTCTGTAAATGGTGGCACTTCTGAAGTCCGACTTTTGCCTTGTGGCATTTTCGCTAGGTGGTCAAAGTAGTTATGTGGTGAGGTTGCCTCCTTTTTAACTCACTTCAGTTAACTGAAGTGAGTTAAAAAGCGCGACAGTGTAAGTGTCGCGCTTGAGATTGTCGGCTTTGTTTAGCCTAGAATCGTGTCGACCTCCGAAATAATATTTTCGAGAGGGATTTTAAGTTGATCTTCGACATAACTTGCAAAATTTTCTTTGAAACTAAAATGATAACCAATCCCGAGTAACATTCTTGGATCGTCATTTGGACGAGAGGCATAAACAACTGGGAGATAGAGAATAGTTGCATATGTGATCATGTGCATCAAATTGAAGAATTCGCTCGGAATAGCCCCGGTTTCCTCTATTTGCTCAATAATATGAATTCCAATCAGTCTCGGATCTTCATATTTGAAATCAATGTTGAAGCTTAAAAAACAGTATTCAAAACTACGATCTGTATAAAGTGACAAATGGTATTTCGTTTCTTTTAGACTTAGACCATCCAACATGAAGCACATTCGTAATTTTGAATTTGCCTTTAAAAGTGAAATTTCTCCCCAAAAAGCCGGATTTTTTTCTTGTGGATTGAATGAGTAGATCAAGATATAACCGTGTGGAAAATTTGTTGCATCAAGACGTTTGATTGAGTTTTCATCAATTTCCATGACATTCATAGTATCTCCGTGGTTAGTTGTTAAGTTTCAGAAGTTCATTTTATAGCTTACTCCTAGGTTCAATTAAATCAAGGTATATGCTACCTTATAACTATGCTAGAAAATGCTTCTCCAATTAAAACTCTCAATCCAAAAATCCTTTCAGGAATTGTTGTTCGTGATGTATGCACGGTTGAATTAATTGAAAGATTTAAAAAAAATAAACATACTCCAGAGATAGCTATTATCCAGGTTGGAAGTAGATCAGATTCTACGGCTTATATAAAAGCCAAAATCACTTTTGCGGAAAAAGTTGGTGTGATTGCTCGCCACATTCATCTTTTTAAAAATGATAATGAAAAAGTCACACCAGAAATAATGCAGAAAATGCAAGATGAAATTATTGGTGAAGTAAAAAAATGTAATGCAAATAAAGCTATCCGTGGAATTATCGTTCAACTACCATTACCAGAATTTCTAAATAAAGACGAAATAATTGAAATTATAGATCCAAAAAAAGATATTGATGGTCTGACTTCGGCTAATACGAAATTGTTTTTTGAAAATAATTCGCACGCCATTGTACCAGCCACTGCTAGAGGTGTTATGGATTTGTTGGCGTATTATAAAATTGTTTTAAAAAATAAAAAAGTGACCGTGATTGGTAGGTCTGCTTTGGTCGGTAAACCAATTGTGAAGTTATGTGAGGAAGCCGGTGCAGCTGTAACTGTTGCTCATAGTAAAACTATTGATTTGATTAAAGAAACCAAATCAGCGGATATAATAATTAGTGCAGTTGGAAAAAAGAATTTGATAGGTGTAGAGAATGTAAGATCTGGTCAGATAATTGTTGATATTGGTAGAGATGTAGACTTTGAAGCGGTATCAAAGGTTATTGGTCCAACTGGAGCAATTACACCTGCAATTGGCGGTGTTGGACCTATGACAGTGTTTGCATTGTTTGAAAATCTGTTAGACTTACTAAGTGTTTATTAGTCCTAATCTAAACAATATGAATTTACAAAAAAGAGCATGGCAGGTTGGAATATTTGTAGGGATAATGTTGAGCATTTATCTCATAGCTTTGGCAGTCGGACAATTTAAATCAGTAGCTTTTGTTGGATCTGGAATTCCTGCAACAAATACGATTACTGTCACTGGAACAGGTGATGCGTATGCCATACCTGATGTAGCAACTTTTTCATTTTCTGTAACTGAGAATGCAAAAACTGTTTCTGATGCACAAACACAAGCAACCACAAAAATTAATTTAGCCTTAAAAACAGTTAGAGATGCTGGAATAGAGGATAAGGATATTCAAACAACGAACTATTCTATTAACCCTCACTATGATTATCAAAAAAATAATCCAGTTCTAACTGGTTATGATGTAAGTGAAACTATTACTGTTAAGATTCGTAATCTAGATAATGCTGGAACACTTTTCGCTTCTATCGGATCACTTCAAGTTGAAAATATAAATGGTTTGGATTTTTCAGTTGATAAACCTGATACAATCCAAACACAAGCTCGTGCTATAGCTATCACTGATGCAAAATCAAAAGCAGACACTCTTGCCAATCAGTTAGGTGTTCATCTGGTACGAGTCGTAAATTTTTCTGAAGATAATGGTTCAGTTTATCCTCGTCCCATGATGTATGGAGTTGCTGACGCTGTTTCTGCAAGTAGTAAAATGATGGTTGCTCCAGAAGTGCCTGTTGGTCAGCAAAAAGTTACTGATAATGTATCTGTAACCTACGAAATTCAGTAGAAATTCAGCGCCGATTCAATGGTGGAAAAAGTGGTGTAGAAATGATATTATACCTCATATGTTTAAAAAACCTCTCTCAGTATCTTTATTAGTGATCTGTGCACTTATTGTTACAAATGGTGTGTCAAACGCCAGTGTTTTGTCAGTTAAAAATTTTAGTCTCTTAGGATCAGTTGATAATATTATGTCAGAGTCAAAAAACATTTCAGTAGGTGGATCAGTTTTTGATCTAAGCATAGCTAACAAAATTCAAAGTAAAAATTACTCAAAGCTTTCTCTGGATGATATAAGTATAAATGACAAAGTGATTCTTCAGGGTATAGAAAAAGGGGGAGTGGTCACAATTTCTAGATTGATTGATTTGTCGTGGAGCGCAGCATTGACCAATGTAACTGCTACAAGTACGGATATTGCAACTACAACTGAGATAACTTCATTGGTCGCTACTTCTACGGATGTAATTGCTTCGAGTACTGATGTCGTGGCATCGACTACAGATGTTGTACCGTCAACAACCGAGGCGACCTCGACTGAAGCTACTTCAACAGACGCCACCTCTACACCAGAATAGCTACCAACATGATTCGTAAGACTGATACAATTTTCTTAAATAAATATTTACTGATTGTAATCGGTTTTGTTTTTTTATTTACGACGAAAAGTGCTTTTGCTGATGTGTTGGTACCAGGCACAGTCTATGGTTGTGGAGAGATTGCTAGTATTGGCACATATACCCTGAGTTCAACAAGTACTTTCTCGGTTGCACCAGGTAGTGACTGTTTTGTGATTACTGCCGGAGGAACTTCAACTGAAACCATAATCAATGGTAATGGTATGACAGTTGACGGCAACATAAATGGCGATGCTTCAAATCCTGGTGATCCTGGCCATAGTTTCACTTTAGAAAATATAAATGTAACTGGAACTACAACAGCAAATGGTTCATATTTTTACGATAATATAAATGACCTGGATGTGGTTGGTGATGGTGGTTCTGTGGCGATTATAAATTCAACTACGACAGCTGTACTGGCTGAGGATGGAAACTTGAATGGAGATGTGGGTAATACAGATGCTTTGGCGGGTAATATTTCAATAGTTAATTCGACCACCACAACGCTAACCACCCTTGGTTCATATGGAGGTATAACAATCAACAATTCGAGTACCACAGATGTTTCAATTAATGGTGAATTTGGTACAACTACAATTTTAAATTCAATTACAGGTAACGTTTCTGCGAATAATGATGGCGCTCAAACCTATGGTGATGCTGGAAATATAATCATTTCAACTTCTACTGTGGGGTCTATTTCAGCAAATGCGCATCTTTACGGTTTTCATTGTGGTTTATGTGATTACAACAGTGGACATGCTGGAACGATCGTTATAAATAGCTCAAATATAGGTTCGATTACTGCAAATAGTCCTGGCGGTATAAATAGTGTTGGTGGAAATATTACAGTTTCTGGTTTGGATGTTGATTTATCAAACCATACGATATCAGCAACAGGGAGTGTTAATGGTATACTCACTATTAATTACTCGACATTTGAGTACGCCTCTCTGACACTTTCTGCTTTGAGTGATTTAATTTTAAATGGACCATCTAATTCCCCGGGAGATATGGGTGTATTTGGGGGAGGTTCATTTACATTTAGTAATGTCATCACTGATTCTTCAGAATGTAATTTAAATTTACCAAAAACATATGTTCTCGGTAATGATATTACTGGTGATTGTCATATATCAAGTAACGGCGTAACCATCGATGGTCTAGGAAAATATACAATCAATGGAAATGTGATAGGTGATGCAACACTTGGTACAGGAAATAATGGTTACAATTTTTCACTAAAAAATATTACGGTTACTGGTTCAATAAGTTCACTCGGTTCAATATATTGGATATGGGGAAATTCATTTGGTGGTTCTGGTGGAAATATAACTATAGAAAATTCTACAACGACTGACATTTCATCTAACGCGCAACTTTGTACGCATTTCGTCAATAATTCATCTTGTGGTTCTGGTGGAGTAATTACAGTTCTAGATTCAACGACTACAAATATAACTGCGAATAGCGGAAGTAATCAGTATACTTTCAGTAATATTGCTGGTCATGGTGGAACTATCAATGTTTCAACTTCAACAACAGGAACACTTACAGCAAATGTTGGTTCTGGTGAGGAAAATGGTAGTAAAGGTGGAACGATTTCGGTACTTTCTTCTATCGAAGCTATTGCCAGTAGTACTATAAGTGCTAATGGAGGAGATGCAGTAATATGTGGATATGGTGGTGATGGAGGATCTGTAACTCTTTTAAATTCAACATATACTGGAGTAGTAAGTTTCGTACAAGGAAATGATCAGTTGGTACAAGGTCCGAATCTCTGTGGGGGTTGGTCATTTAGCGGCTCCTCCGGCTCCTCAGGCTCATATCAGAGTGTTGGTACATACAACAACCCAGTTGCACCAACACCAGTAAATAATCCAACACCTCCAATTCCAGTAACACAACCAGTCCCACAAT
>CAIUUK010000014.1 GCA_903902315.1 uncultured bacterium
TAAATACTAGCCAGAATCTGATTCCAATCTTGTCGCACCCCCGCAACAAGAATTTCGTCAAACGCCAGAAAATTAAAAGACTGGGCTACAACTAAATATAATAAAATTCCTCAAAGACTTTTTTGTACATATTGATGACACGTAATGCCTCATGTTGAGTCAGAGAAAACTGTTCACCATCATGAGCAATTCTGTTTCTCACTAAATGAGCATCCCAAGCATCCTGCAAGCTTTTCATATCACCCTTTTCGACTCTTTTCAGCTTTTCACCAATTCCCTCACCTTGATAACCGAGTGAAGTTAGCACATCCTCAAGCATAATATCTGCCTCCAAAATCGCTTGGCGCCAATCACTTGAGTTCTCAGAAGTTACAAACTTTTTTATACGATCCCAACGATCAGACAAAACACGATTCGCCCTTACACCTTCTTCAAAAGCTGGTTCAACTTTCACATCATACTTTTCTGCCTCCTTTTTTCGAATATGCTTCAATTGTTCAACACAATAAACAATAGCAATTAAGAAAAATAGAGAAACTGGAAATGAAAGCACTACAATAGCATTTAATGAACCTTTGAAAAAACCGGCAACATATGGCCAAAAAACGCTAGTGAAATTACTAATTTCCGTAAATATAGGAGGACCTCCAAAAGCTGTAAAAAGAGTCTGCAGATATGCCATGATGGACGGCCATGCAGCAACCAAAAAGATTATTCCGATGATAACCCCTATCTCAATACCAACCACCTCTGCTTCTTTTTTATCTTTTTTATCAGCCATACAATAAGTATAAAGTATATCGTATAAAGTATAAAGGTACAGAAAACACTAATCGACTAAACTTCTCCCAAAAAATCCTTGCCAGCTATAAACAAGGCCTGTTCATCACCATGGCGTGCAGTGAGCTGAAGACCTATAGGTAATTTTCCTTTCATCTCTTCCTTATATCCACAAGGAATAGAAATAGCCGGTAAACCAGTTAGATTTGCAGTAACAGTGAAAATATCTTCTAAATACATAGCAACAGGATCATTTGTCTTCTCCCCTATTTTAAATGCTGTTGAAGGAGCTGTTGGTGTAGCTATGATATCAACGCTCTCAAAAGCCTTGAGAAAATCGTCTGTAATCATTTGGCGGACGGCATTGGCACGATTGTAATATGCATCATAATAACCCGATGAAAGAACGTAAGTACCTAGGAGAATACGTCGGATCACTTCTTTGCCGAGTCCAGCCTTGCGTGATTCAAAATAATCTTCTATAACAGTTGCACCGTCTTTATGAAGACCATACTTCACACCATCAAATCGCGCCATATTGGATGAAACTTCGGCTGGCATAAGCACATAATAAACCATGAGAGAATATGAAATATTCGGTAGAGAAATATCGCACACCTCATACCCTTTTGCTTTGAAAGTTTCGAGTGCCTCATTGAAAGATTTCAAAACCGCAGAATCAATACCGTCACCCTTGAGAAAATCTCTCGGAACTCCAATTACCATTTTCTTATTTGTATTTTTCATAGCATTTGCATGTATTCGTGAATTCGTATCATAAGTACTCTCATCAATAGTCGTTCCATCTTTTATATCTTTTCCTTTTATTGCCTTGAAAATAATTTCGCAATCAGTAACAGTATTTGCAATTGGACCAATCTGATCAAGCGACGAACCCATAGCCATGACACCATAACGTGAGACTGCGCCATAAGTCGGCTTTAGACCTACAACCCCACAAAAACTCGCTGGTTGACGTATAGAGCCACCTGTATCTGAACCAAGCGTGAAGAGTGCCCCCTGCATTGCTACAGCCGCCGCAGAACCTCCAGATGAACCGCCTGCAACTCTAGATAAATCGTATGGATTTTTTGTTACACCATAAGCCGAATTTTCGGTCGAACCGCCCATGGCAAATTCGTCCATATTCAAACGCCCTAGAAAAACCGCGCTTTCGGCTTTGAGTTTCGCGATCACAGTCGCATCATATGTTGCGTGGTAGTTTTCCAGAAGTTTTGATGCTGCACTAGCAATTCTTCCTTGTATTAAAATGTTATCTTTTATTCCAGATGGAATTCCACAGAGTAATGGAAAATCCGTACCTTTGTCAGTATTTGAACTTTTAACCTTTTTTGATTCAGTGATTCGTTTATCTGCTTCATTCGCCTGTTCAATAGCATCTGCAAAAACTTCTAGATATGCATTGACATCCTTATTTTTTGCTTTAATTTCATCCAAATATGCCTGCGTCAATTGAACCGATGTAAAATCACCTTTCTGCAAAGCTTCATGCGCCTTCTGTATCGTTAATGTTTTTAGGTCAATTTTCATTTTACTGCTCTATCATTTTTTTAACTGCTATAAAATCCCCTTCTCTGTCAGGTGCTTCATTGAGTAATCCTTCACGATCAGAAGCTGAAATCTTTACAACCTCGTCAGATCTAGTCACATTCCTCACAGCGCCAACACGACCATCTGTATCGAGTGATACATCAACCTTTTTTAATTGATCCACATAGCTCAAAATAGAATCAAACTCTTTGATGAGCGAACTTTTGTCAGCATCAGTTAACTTTATGCGTGCCAGTGTGGCTAAACTATCGAGTTCCTGCAGAGTTATCATGCAAAGAAGTGTAACAGGATGAGAGTATTCATTCAAGCGATTAAACCTAGACATTAGATGATTTGACAGTGATAAACATTCGTGCTAGGCTAGCATCTGACCTTTTTGAAGGAAACTCTGAAAAAACCCGCGACTGAATCGCGAAATTGCACAAAATAACCAAAACTGAATAAGAAAAACTATGCAGACACATACAGATAAACACGCAGGTAAAAGCAAACCAGCAGAGAAGAAAAAACTGAATCGTCCGATTATTCCTCCGATAGTCATGAGTGTGATAATTTCGGACGCAAGCATCTTCAGTGACACTGATAAGAAAAACGAGTTTCTTACGAAACTTAAACAACATCCGTCTTCGGTTTTCGATCAGATTAAGGCTGATGTCGAAAAAATTGTCAACAAGGCTTCTGTTGGACTGGAGATCCACATCATCATTGACAACAAAAATGTTGCGACGCAGGAAATCATGTCCGCTCTCCGGGAAAAATACAAAAAGGAGATTGCCAAAATCAAGGTCATCTACCACATCGCACATTAACCCGATCATTTTAATCGGATACAATTCATCACCGCTGAAACTTTTTCAGCGGTATTTTTATTTCTCCAGCAATTTTATAAATCCAACCTCATCAAGAACAGTAACACCAAGCTCTCTAGCTTTATCTAGCTTTGAACCAGCCTCTTCACCAGCAACAACATAAGAAGTTTTTTTTGAAACAGAACTCGAAACATCTCCCCCATTTTTACGAACCATATCCTGTGCCACTTCACGATCCAAAGTTGGCAAAGTACCTGTAAAGACAAATGATTTACCTTCAAGCAAACGATTTGCACCAGACTCTTCAACGATAATAGTTACAAACTTCAAAATATCAGTAACCATTTTTTTATTATCTTTATCAGCAAACCAATCTGTCAGTGACTGTGCCACGACTTCACCAACTCCATATATAGATCTAAATTCCTCGATTGTTGCCACTTCAATTGATTGAAGTGCTGATATGGTGTCATTACCAGTCTTCCCTATGAAATGTCGTGCCAAATCATACGCAGTTTCCTCACCAACTTGAGGTATAGAGAGTGCAGTCAAAAATCTAGGCAGAGTCACTTTGCGCGCCTTCTCAACTGATTCAACAATATTATCAGCTGACTTTTCAGCGAACCTTGGCAATGAAAGCAAATCGCCTTTTTTCAATCTAAAAATATCAGCAAAACTTCCTATCAAATTATTTTCAAGCAAAACATCTATAATTTTTGGACCCAAACCGTCTATTTCAAAACACTTTTTTGAAACAAAATAATAAAACTTACGCTTCTGTTGCTCAAATGAATCAGTATTAACGCACTTCCACGCAGCTTCACCTGGTATTCTTTCAATTCGTCCATCACCTCCACATGCCGGTATATGTGTTGGCCATTGGAAAGACTTGGATTTTGGATTCCTCAATTCCTGAACAACTGAAACAATATCTGGTATAACATCACCAGCTTTTTGCAGAATAACCGTATCACCTATTCGTAAATCTAATCTCTTGATTTCATCTTCATTATGTAAAGTTGCTCTAGAAACAGTTGAACCAGCGACGACTACAGGCTTAAGTACTGCCACTGGTGTAATCACACCTGTTCGACCAACCTGAAAAGTAATATCCTCCAGAATTGTCGTCACCTGCTCTGCTGGAAATTTATATGCCACACCCCATCGTGGTGATTTGCCGGTAAAACCAAGTGCCCCCTGAATTTTTCTCGAATTAACTTTTATAACTATTCCATCCAATTGATAGTCCAAATTATGCCTCTTTTTTGTCCACTCTTCATAAAATTTCTGAACCTCATCGACACTCTTACACACTTCAAAATATGGATTAACTTTAAAACCAAATTCCTTTAATAATTCCAATTCACCAGATTGCGTATCTAGATTCGTATTTTTCATGACATTCGTCTGGATTCGTGAATTTGTATTTTCCATCTGATCTATATCATATATAAATGAATCCAACCTTCTTGTAGCTGTAATTTTTGGATCTAACTGACGCAATGATCCCGCTGCTAGGTTTCTAGTATTTGCATAAACTGGCTCACCCGTCTTTATGCGCTCTTTATTTATTTTCTCTAAATCCTTTAAACTAATCCAAATCTCACCAACAACTACAAGAGATTTAGTTTGAAAATTATTTTTCAAGCTCAGTGGTACACTCTTAATCGTCCTAATATTATGTGTTACATCTTCGCCAACCTCACCATCACCACGAGTTGCAGCCAGCTTCAAAGTTCCATCCTCATAAGTGAGAATTGTTTTTAATCCATCGATTTTTAATTCACAACAATATTCCAACTTTTCATCCGAAACTCCGCCTTTAACCATAAAGTTTTTTACTTTCTCCTCCCATTTTTTGAGTTCTGCCAAATCGAAGACATCATCAAATGACCACTGACGAGTAGTGTGTTTAACTTTCACAAATTCTTTTATCGGATCGCCACCAACTCTTTGACTTGGTGAATCAGTAGTTAAAAGTTCAGGATATTCAAACTCAATTTTCTCAAGTTCTCGTATAAGAGAATCATAAGCCTCGTCACTGATTTCTGGTGCATCTTTTGTATGATAAAGCTCACGATGTTTGTTTATCGTTATTTTGAGCTGATTCAAGCGCTCTGCTACGGCCTTTGATGCTGTTATTTTGGCCTTCATTTTCATCCTTTCAGTATAACTGATTATTCGTATCGAATGTACTGCAAAGCACGCTCAACTTTTCGTGGACCGATAACACTACAATCTTTTTTTAAATTATCCCAACCTATATTATATCCACGAGTAATAACTGTAATAACTGTACTAGTCGAAGCTCCACCTGTTACAACATATGAAATACTTGTTGATGCACAACTAGCAGCACCGGATTGAGTACTTGGATCATTTTGAGTCGAATTAAAAGAACCTGTTCCAGTAAATACAGAGAAAGTTGCAACGCCAGCAGAATTTATAGGGTCACCATTGTTTGTATTTGTAACAACGATAGGTAAAGCACTGTTACCACAAGTTATAATACTTGGTGCAGACGATGTCGCCAAAACATCTAAATGTTCCGCTGCACATTCCAATCCACTATCAGCAGCATAAAAAGCATAAACTGAATCTCGTGCAGAAGATGAAAGGATCGCCTGTTTACGACTAACAGAAAGTATAAATGAGGCAATACTCAAAACCAGCACAGAAACGATGACTGCAAAAAGTAGTGTGTAGCCTTTACTTGATGAAAATTTTTTAATTATTTTCATGTTAATTTCTAAGGGCATTAGTCATAATCTCCTGTAATTTTATCTCATTTGGAATCGATCCGTCAGTCCAATCAACCACAACATTCACAACTGTTTCTTGCATAGTTCCGTTACTATTTGGATTACTGAAATAATAAAAACGACTAAAAGGACTAGCTCTCTCAGGTAAATGTGGTGTACCTTCATAAAAATACATATATTTTGATTCTGTATCATCCGTATATAATTTACATGCACTTACAGCTAGACACGAACTATGTGCTGTGGAATTAAGTTTTTCAGGAACAGAACATGGTGAACCAGATGTGCAGCTAATATCAGCCCAGCCAGAAGTCCAAGTATTTCCAGTTGCCAAATTATTATCTTTAATATTTTTAATAGACTCCATACCATCTTGAGCAAGATATGTTGCGATCATAACATTTCGTGAACCTAATGCAGTTATCAAAGCTTGATTCGCTATGGTCAATGGTCCAGCTATAGCAATCATAAGTATTGCCACAGCAACCAGAGTTTCAACTAATGTAAATCCTTGAATGTTTTTCATATATTAATTCTGTGATCTTTCTGAAATACTTGTTTGAACATCAAAAACGGATTGATCTTTTAGCATAATTCCAACATACCCTTTTAAACGAATAAACACCCAATCGTTTGGCTGTGAACTATTACCTCCATAAACTCCTATATGATAATCGGTTATATTTATAGACGATGATGTTAGCGGATAAAATGACAATGCACCAACAGTATCTGCTCCAGTAGTCGCCTCACCTTTATATATAGTTGTTGTTCCAGTACTTGAATTTCCAGAAACATGAAAGAGGTATGCGTAGGTTAGATTTGTACCACTTGAGTCAGTATTCGCAGATGTAAAAGTTATAAGAGTATCATTTGGATAACTTTTCATATCACCACCACATTTATATGAAGAGTAATTAGTTACATTAAAGGTATTAACATTTGGAATTAAAAAGTTTGATAGACCTGAATAACAACTAAATCCTGTTCCCACACGCATTTCACGACTTATGGAATCCAAGACGAAACTTATATTATTAACACCGGATTGGATGGCTTGAGCCTGACGGTTTGCACTGGTAATACGCACAAGTGCTCCAACCGCGATGACAGCCACCACAGAAAATATTCCAAGCGAGACGATTATTTCAATAAGTGTGAAGCCTCTGGATTTCATATTCTTCATGTTTTAATTATACAGTAAATTTATGATCTGGTGCCGAATTAATTTCCAACTGATATTTGACCATTTCGACGAATTACAACCATTTGTGTATTACTGCCGTCAGATGAGGTTAGGGTTATAAAAGCGACTGGTTGAGTCATAGAATTTCTACCAATTGGACAGGCTCCAGCTGCACCATCATAACCAATACAATCAAGAATAGCGTTTGGGTTTGGTCTCTTATATTCAACATCTAAAATATCCTTTGATCCTAATTTTATTCCTGATGTACAAGACATATCTGACGCCAAGCAAATCCTTAAGATCTTCGCTCCTGAAGTAAGTGTGTATTTCGTTATATCTTCACCAGTATCATAGTATCCATTTTTATCTATATCAGTAAAGAAAATAAATTGCGTTGGATTAGCCATATCGAAATGCACACCATAAGCTGAATTAAAATTGTTTGAAACTCCATCTGCACTTTTTACACTCAAACCGTATGTTTGAGCAGTTTTAACCGTTAGTGCCATATCATAAGCCATGTTGGTTAACAAAGTATTTTGATTGAAAGTGCCATATCTAGAAAGAACGAGAACAGTCATAAATGCAAAAATGGCAATAGAAACGACCAATTCAATCAATGTAAACCCTTTTGAATTTTGCACTTTAGATTTTAAATTTATAATTTTGAACATGTATATATTATAACTTTAAACCAGTGAAATATGAGCTGAGAATATCCTTTAACAAATGAATATCTATAACTTGAATATGGAATAAAAGGACTAAATAAAATCCCAATATGATATATGGTCCAAATGGTATTTCTATCTTTGGTTTTATCTTTTTATGTGTAGCAAATAACCATATTACAGATAAGGCTGCAGCAATCCAGAAAGATAGAACCAGAGCGTTTATACCGGCACTCACCCCTAGTAACCAACCAATGCTAAGTGTAAGTTTCGCATCACCTAGGCCCATCCAACTTCCCTTTGATACAAGCCATAACAAAGCAAATGGCAATGCGAGAAGAGGTCCAGCTATGAGCATTTGATATGTTGGAATATGCCACCACGATGATCCACCCACAAATAGACTGATAAGTGCTAGTCCTGCGCATGAATAGGCAAAACTATCAGGGATTATTTTGTGCTTTATATCGTAAACTGAAATGACGAGGAGAAGACAGGCTATTGTAATCTGAAACAGAGTAATAATTCCAGACAAAGCATCAACTGGAGGATACGCAAAGAAAATAAGTACAAAGACCGCTCCAGCGATAAATTCAACCAGCGGGTATTGCCAAGAGATTTTACTTCTGCATTTTTTACATGAACCTTTTTGAACCGCAAAACTGAAAAGTGGTATAAGCTCCTTCCATGTAAGAGTCGTGCCACATGACATACACTTTGATCTACCACCAAGTCCCATGCCAGTGTTAAAACGAAGTGCAACAACATTTAAAAAACTCCCAACAACTACACCGAAGATGAAAGTTAGAATAATTGAAAGTGTATCCATGAATGTTGAGATTATTTACTTTGTGCTAACACAGTAATCGTTGGGATTGCTTGGAAGTGTAGGAGGTGTTTGAGAATCATAACAATGAAAAACATTAATATTTGACCAGGCATTTGTTCCATTCAAATTAGCATTATTTGAACGACTTGTTTCTGGATAACTATTTTGTTGAGCTGCATTTGAACCTTCCAATTTTGCATGCAAAATATAATCTGTATATGTTGGATTAATTGCATAATCATAATTACCACTATTTACAGTGCTTGATGGGTCCTTTGGAATAACTGAAATATACGATGCGAGACTAATGGTAACTCCACCAATAGAAGGACAACCATTGGTCACAGTTGTTAGATTACTATTTGCGGGCGTAATCGTATTTGGATATTGTCCACATCTATCGAAATATTGTTCCAGAGCTAGCTGAATTTGATTCACATCAGAAACTCGACGAGCATCACGAGACTTTGCTTTTGAACCAGTCAAACTAGTAATGATTATACCGCTTAGCAAAGCAATAATGGCCACAACGACCATGAGCTCAATGATTGTAAAACCTTTACGATATGAGATAAATTTCATAGGTAAATTATAGCGTCAAATGAGGACTTGTGCCAACTTTCATTGTACCCATAATTAAACAATGAACATTGTGCGTCAGGGTGCCAACAAAAAAAGAGGTTTCACCCTCATCGAATTGCTCGTCGTCATCGCTATTATTGGTATTTTGAGTTCAGTTGTTCTCGTTTCTTTGAATAGTGCACGAAAGAAAGGAACAGACACTCGTGTTATTTCTGATGTTCAGGAAACAAGAACCGCACTTGAATCTGGTTACAATGGTGCTGTTTATGGAGATATTTGGGGTCCAGCTAGTCAGACGGCTCAGTTATTTACATTACCAGTAATAACCTCTGGTACAGGAACAACTACAGGTAGCGCTAATGCGTCAAATATGTCTCAAGTTGCCACAGATGCAGTCACAGAGGGTGGTTCAGTGTTTATGAGAGTTACAACAAATAGTACAACAGGTGACATTACACATCCAAACGTAACTGCTTATGCTATTTATGGTCAATTGACAAGTAACTCAGCCCAGTATTTTTGTCTAGATTCTACTGGTGGATCAAAACAAAATGAAACATCGACTACAACAGTAACTTGTCAATAATCTATTAAATTATATTGATTTACAAAAATCACCCCATTCGTAGTGGGGTGATTTTGTTTTAATTTAATCTAAAATTATTTACAATGTCCGCCGTTTGCGACGACAGGATGGCCCGCAGCAGTATTTGTTACAACACCTCCGTAAGAGTCAACGCACTGATAACCAGCACTTGTCTCAGCATAAATTGCATAATCAGTAGGGGTGTATGTGACAGTTCCAGTAGTTGTGAGAATCTGAACACCCCATGTTGATCCAGAAACTCCACTGGTGGAGTTAAGGACAGAAGATGAACCTCCATTTTGTCCTGCAATATCAGTAACTAATACATTCAAATTAGCTGTACTTGTAGCTGCAATACTTGCAGTTGCATTTACAGTAAGATCTGGATATACACCATTTAAGTAGTTACTTTCTAGGACTGTTCTTATCTGATTAACTTCCTCCTGTACTCTTGCATCCTTGCCTTTACTTCGTGCTGAGTTAAGAGAAACCAATACAACTGAACTCAAAATACCAATAATAGCGATGACGACGAGCAATTCGATGAGGGTGAAACCACGATTTTTCTGGGCACCCTGACGCACAATGTTCATTTTCTTCATAAGATATAAAGATTACTGATAAATTTTCTTAATAATAGACCTTTTAATAGGCTAATGTGACCATTATACCACCAGCAAAATTGCAAGTAAACAACTATGGGGATAACAAGCCTAAATCATTACTGCGTACTAGCGATGTTATAAATAGGGATAAGTACTGAAGCGAGCAGTATAGCCACACCACCACCGAGCATGACGATCATGAGAGGCTCAATAAGAGAAACTAAAGATTCAACAGCCGTTTCAACCTCACGAGAATAGAAATGGGCAACGGTTTTCAAAATATTACCAGATTCACCAGTTTCCTCACCTACTTTCATCATCTGGACCATAATACCTGGAATTTCATGAGGATTGTTTGAGAGAGAATCAGACAAAGTTTTACCACCTTTAACGGATTCAACAGCATTGTTTATTATCTCTTCGTAAATGCGGTTATTAACAACATTTGAAGTGAGCTCAAGTGCGCGCACCATGGGAATACCTGAAGCCAACATTGTCGACAAATTATCTGACATTCTGGAAAGATATAGTTTGCGATACAACGTGCTTATATAAGGAATCGATATCTTGAAACGATCAAAAGCAATTCTTCCACCTGGTGTACGAATAAAACGAACGAGTAGAAAGCCTACTATAACAGCCACAATCAAAAGCACAAAACCATAATTGACCAAAAAGTTACTGATACCCATCACGACTTTTGTATAAGAAGGTATGTCGCCTCCATTTTCAGCCAAAATAACACTGATCTTTGGAATAACGACAGTAAACATAAGAATCATAACTGTAAAGAAAGTGACAACGATAAATGCAGGATAGATAAGTGCACTTTTCACCTTGGAAGTCATTTCATATGTACGATCCAGATAATCGGCTAGATATTGGAAAGTCTGATCGAGCTTTCCAGACTCTTCACCAGCTTTGACCATACTGATATAAAATTCAGAAAAGACTTTTGGATGTTTTGCTAGTGCAGCTGATATAGAACTACCTGATTGAAGATCGTCAGCTATTTCGGTTAATTTTTTAGCCAAAACTTGATTTTCCGTCTCTCCACCAAGTAATCGAAATATGCGCAGTGCTGAAACTTGAGCTTCAAAAAGTGTTGAAAGCTGACGAGACAGAATAACCACTTCTTTATTTGAGACACGATCAAATATACTCAAATTCATATTCAAAATAGAACCTTTTGCTCCAGCTTCATGAATTGCAGTCAACACAAGTCCCCTTCTCTGCAGTGATGCTATAGCTATGTCAGGATTAACCGCATCTATTGATCCAGTTTTTTTGGTACCTGTCTGATCTACTGCTTCATAGTTAAATAACATAATATTTTAATTATAACATTCTCTCGAGGTTTTTTGGGTTAGTCGAATTTAAATAAGCACTTTCAACAGTAATTTCACCGGCACGAACCAATTCTGCGAGTGAACGATTTAAATCAATCATACCTTCTGCAGAAGAAGTCTCTATAACGGTATTTAGTTCATGTGTGCGTCTTTCACGTATGAGATTTGAAACAGCACTGTTGTTGATAAGTAACTCATAAGCTGGAACCAAACCACCGGAAATTCGTGGAACCAAGCGTTGTGAGAATATTCCTGTAAGAGAACTAGCGAGTTGGACACGGATTTGGTCCTGTTGATTAGCTGGAAATGAATCAATGATACGATCGATTGTCTGAGCGGCATCATTTGTATGTAGTGTTGAAAATACAAGGTGACCGGTTTCAGCAGCAGTAACAGCCGCACTGATTGTCTCTGTATTACGCATCTCACCTACCATACAAACATCTATATCTTCACGAAACATAGCATTCAACGCATCAGCAAAATCTGGTGTATCAATCCTAACTTCTCGTTGATCTATAATCGATTTCTTTGAATCAAAAAGATATTCGATAGGATCTTCAATAGTGAGAATATGCTCTGTGCGAGTCTGATTGATAATTTCTAGCATAGCAGCCAAAGTTGTAGTCTTGCCTTGACCGATAGGTCCAACTACCAAGAAATAACCTTGTGGTTTACGAGTAAACGTTTCCAGAATTGCAGGTAATTTCAATTCACTGAGAGTTCGAATTTCCTTTGATATAAGACGCAAAGCTATTGCCAGAGAACCTTGACGATAAAAGACATTCCCACGAAAACGAGCATTTGGCATGCTATATGAAAAATCAACATCACGGTGTTCTTCGAGAATTTTTTTATTTTTTTCACTTAGAAAAATATCGGCAAATCCTTTTATATCAACCTCCTTCAAAACAGGTCTTTTAATGAGAGGAATCAACTCGCCAGACGTACGAATGATCGGTGTTCTACCAGCCGAAAGATGTATATCAGAAGCATTATCCTTTAGGACCAGGTTAACCAAATCTTCAATTTCTTTTTTGTAATCCATGTTGATTATATTAAATATAAAATAGTAAAATTAAAAATAATGCATTACATTTTCTTACTTGAGCAGATTTTTTCAACCTCTGTCAAAACCTCTGACGGAATAGTTGTGGCTTTAACTATATAGCCATCAACATTTAGTTTCTTTGCTCTCGCTATATCGTCCGATGAACCCTGGTTTGTAAGCATAATGATAATACCTTTTGGAAGAAGACTTTCTTTGCGTATAGTCTCTACCAATTCAAGTCCATCCATACCCGGCATAACAATATCTGACAAAACTACATCGAAATTACCCCCATCGCGAATTAGTTTAAGTGCAACACTTGTAGAGTCAGCGACTTTAACCTCGTAGCCAGCTTTGTTAAATTTGATCGCATACATATCGAGCAAAAACTGGTCATCATCAATTAATAAAACTTTTTTAGGCATGTTGATATTATAACTTATTTACTTCCTCAAAAGGAATCGTTTTAGCAAAAGCCTTTACCATCGCATCCTCCTTTAAAGTCAACATACCTTTACTGCGAGCAATCTTTGCTATTTCGGATGAAGTCGGATTCTTCAAAACAGCCTGCTCTATATCTTTATCCATCATAAACATTTCAAAAACAGCCATGCGACCACGAGTTCCTTTTGGACAATCAGAAGTTGGTTTAATTTTCATAACAGTATCTGAAAAAGGAATTTCCTTTTTATATTGCTCTGGCAAATCTGCAAATGAACGGTCAATAACAGCCTTTATACTGCCATCAACAGGAACAGGCTCTCCTCCACCAGTAGGCAAAAGATTTACAAGTCTCTGGGCAATAGCGATGATCAATGTCGGTGCAATTAGATAAGGATCAACTCCCATATCTATCAATCGAGGAATAACTCCAGCAGAATCGTTTGTATGCAAAGTTGAAAAAACGAGGTGTCCAGTAAGTGCGGCCTGGACAGCTAGTTGAGCTGTTTCTTTGTCACGAATTTCACCCACCATGATAATGTCTGGATCTTGACGCAGTGTTGTACGCAAACCAGTTTCAAATGTATAACCAATTTCTGGACGAACTTGTGATTGACTGACACCTTCGATTGTATATTCGACTGGATCTTCCAAAGAAAGAACATTGTAACTTTCACGATCCACCTCAGACAAAACAGAATACAGTGTTGTAGATTTTCCAGAACCCGTAGGTCCAGTAATCAAAATAAGTCCGTATGGTTTGTTCATAGCTTCACGAACCATGGCGAGATTTTTTGTAGAAAGTCCTAATTGATCCAAAGTACGAATACCTTTTGCTTGATCCAAAATACGCATTTCAACCTTTTCTCCATAATAAGAAGGAAATGTTGAAACACGAAAATCAACACGACGACCATCGATGCGAGCAGAAAAACGACCGTCCTGAGGCTTTCTTTTTTCATCCAAACGCATACTAGAGATAACTTTTATGCGTGCAACTACAGCAGAGTGAACTTGGGGTGGAAGAACTAAACTTGTATTGAGTATTCCATCCACACGAAAACGAACACGAACTTTGTCACGCATGTGTTCAATGTGCACATCAGACGCCTCCCCTTCAACGGCATAACGAACTATAGTCGCTACTATTTTGACGATAGGTGCATCCTCGATAATTAACGATTCATCTTGCTGTTTTCCTGATTTACCTTGATTTTCTGACGCCTTTTTTGCTTCATCAGCCACATCCTCTTTTTTGAAACCATCTGTGTCTATAGAAAGTTCTGTTTCGAGTTCAGACAAAGCTTGAGTGACTTCACCAGTTATACCTTTGTACATTTCTATGATTTTGGTGAAGTCGTCAATTGTAATAAGAAACATTTTATATGGAATGTTCTTTTTTGCAGCAA
Organism: uncultured bacterium; assembly: GCA_903902315.1. GTDB lineage: Bacteria > Patescibacteriota > Minisyncoccia > Phycocordibacterales > PALSA-1337 > C7867-002. The sequence continues at coordinate 14,636 of CAIUUK010000014.1, forward strand.
GAAAGTTGAGTGCATCACGAGCTTCCATGTTATCAGGATCAACTATACCAACTTCCAAGACACCATCTTTCAAACCAATTGGGGCAAAACGATAATGTGAAGCTGAATCCTCTGGAATATAATCAAGAACTTGAAAAGGCACTGAAGCATCAGCGATTGATCTTACTGGCATATTCAAAAATTCTCCCCGAGCAACTAAAATATCTTCCGGCTTTACTCCATGAGCCAACAGAGCTTCATCAAGAGATGCTCCTGAACTCATCTGTGTTCGTATACCGCGGATATCATCCTTGCCGATAAGGTTCTTTGTTAAGAGGATATCAATAACACTCATAAGTTATTTGGTGGTTTTAACTGTAACCGAAGCGGAAATATTCGTACTAGACATACCTGGCAATGGCGCAAAAGGATTTGGACGACCAACATTGACTGATGGAATTGCAACTGAAAAATCTCGTAAAGTCTTGTAACCTGGATCATTAAATATGCTTGAATCTATATGTAATGATTGAATCTGATTCAACAAGCCCAAAACTTGAGCACCGACACTTGAATCCATTCCGGTAGTTGTCAGAGTAGGTGCAGGTGTTGAGTTATTATAAAAATAATAATAACCAAGACCAGCCACCACTATAATGATCAATACCCAGAGCCAATTTTTATTTGATGAAGTAGTATTCATAGTAATTATTGACGAAGCCAATATGTATTGAGCTGAACAGAAAAATCATATGTTCCGGTATCATTAGCTGTAACTGTTAGATGTGTTATATCCATAATGCGCAGGTTAGCCTCAATATCCTGCATGAAACTGATAAACTGCTGATATGGTGCTGAAACACTAAATGAAACTGAAACCGTATCGAGTGTTGGTATAGAGATGTTACCAATAGAACCGTGTGTACTAGCAAAATTAGCAATCTGACCAGAATTGGATGTTGAATCATTTGATGCTTTAGCAGAAGCTGTAACATTTTTCAAAGAAAAACCGTGCTGAAGTCCAATATTTGTAAGGTCAATAACCAAACGAATATTATCAACTGTGTTTGGTAACATTTTATCCAAATTACTTCTATCGTCAGCAGAAATATTATTGTAATCTTTTAGAACTGAATCGCGCTGACTAATCAATTTCTCTGAATTTGCAATTGCAGATGAATAATCATCATTTACTGCTTTAACCGCAACGGCATTAGCCCAAACTCCACTCGTATATGTAAAATATAGTGCAATAGCTAGGATTATTAAAATTGTTGCTGTAATATTTCTATTCATATGATTTATTTGGTTGGAGTCGAAACCGAGGTTGGACTAGAAGCTGAAGCAGGAGACACCATATTTTCATAAGACAAACTGGCCGGATCAACGACAGCAGAAAGACCGAAACCGACAGTATTACTTACACCGCCCAAGGTTGGGTTTGAGAGAATTGGATTTTTGACAATCTTACGCAAGCCATACTGATCGAGTTGCGACAAAACATCGGACTGAAATGCGACTGCACTCAAACTAGTACCATATCCTTGAAGACTGATTTTTACTCCATCACTAGCCACAGTAGGTACTGAGACATCCAAACTCATAAAACGAACATTCTCGATCGTCATTCTTCCGATGATGTCGAAAATCTGAGAGAGGGCTATGTGATTATTCAAAACTTTTCTGGCAGAATCAATTTTTACATTTTCTGCTTTTAACTGCTCAATCAAGTCAACATTAAACTGTTTCTCTCTTGTAGCTAATTGATCTTTATATGTTGTCTGTGCTGAAAGTAAATACTGTCCATAAGCATAAGATCCACCAGCTCCAGCCAATGAAAGAATAAATAGTATAGTTGCTATCGTCATAAATATACTAGTTGTTTGACGATGTTGTGGTGCAGATGAAAGACCGCCGATAGATGAGGCGACGGGTTTCTTTGGGATAAAAGAGGTTTGGAATTTTGTCTCCATAGTTCCCTATAATTATAGCAGGGATTACGGCGAAGAACAGCTGTGAATAAGTCCACAAAGCTGATACACCATTTAGTATTGGATTACCTCTACTGAATCTCCCCTAATCGACGAAGCGCAGCTCCAATTGCCACCGCAAATTCTGGACCAGCTTGTGCAAATTCTTCAGCCAAAAACGCAGGTGTCTCAAGTTTACTAAAAGGATCAGCATATACCACATCTGTCTGAAAGCTTATTTTGGCTATGTCAGTAAAACCTTTGAGAAGTACTCCACCACCAGTCAAGACGACCTTACTTATGTTTTTTGAGTGCTTCTTTTGATAATTAAGCAATGTTGCATTGGCTTCATAGAAAATATAATCCAAATTAACGGTTATTATCTCAGTTAACTCTTTGTATTCAGGCCCACCCTTCAAGCCGTACAGCCTTTTCATAGATTCAGCCTCGCTAACAGAAACACTGAGCGCCTTTGAAAGAGCTAATGTAATATCCTGACTTCCTTTATTGATAATATGCGCTGTGCGCAATATTCCTCGCTCAACGATATAAAGTTTTGTTGAACGAGCACCGAAATCAATAATCATGTTTGTTGCAAGCCCTTGATCCATTACAGCACGAATCGCACTAAAAATTTCTATTTCGTAAAAACTTGGATTGAGAGAACACCCAGACATAATTGTCTGATAATTATTTAAATACTCATTATGAATTGCGACCACAAGGACATCATTTCCCATTTTTTCAGTTTTTGAGCTGTCATCATCGGTTACATAAACATCTTCCTTTGGAATAATAGACCAGTCTAACAGAACTTCATTGAGAGGAACCGGTATGTATTTCCTAGCCTCAATAGCCACGACTTCACCAAGCTGTTTATCTGGTACAGGAGGAACTGTGACAAAAGTGATCAAGCTCGAAGAAAGTGGTAGAGCTGTACCACAAGCCAGCGTTGTTGTTTTTGCTTCTCTCAAAATGTCCTTAACCGCCTCAATCATTTTGTCAGATTGAAGTGAAATAGCACGACCAACCTCAATGCTTGCATATGGACCAAGTGCCAATTCACCGTATGTTTCTAGTACTGCTCGTCCTCTTTTTTTCTTTATCTGAACTATCTTTATAGTTGATGAACCAATATCAATACCCAAGACACTTGTCTCTTTTTTGAAAAATGACCCAAATAAGGAGCTTAGCTGAAACATGCTCATAGTGTACTCTACTATTCCTCACTAGCCAAATCTTCTGATTCTCTTAGGGCTATTTTATCTAATTCATCACCAGCTTTTTCTGTAGCCTGATCTAAATCAGAATATATAACTTCAAGATCAGCAACGGTCTTGTCTATATCTTTTTCGAGCAAATCAATTTGTTCATGAGCCTCTTTGTTAGTCGTATCAATATCTTGACTAACTTTTTTAGCCTGATTCAATAAATCATTGAGTTGGGCTGTGATATTTGGATTAATAGTTATATCTGAATTCATGTTTTTTATTTAACTCCGCGCTTTTTAGCCTCCTCCTTAATTTTTTTATCAAATGTGGCGTAGACTGCATCGAATTTATCCTCAAACTTTTTTCTTGATTCTCGAGCAGGCTGAGCAAATGGTGTTTTAATCTGGTAATATTTTTTCAATAGACCTTTAAATTCATCGCTATTCAATTTGAAATCCTTTGATAAACCTTTGACCGACTTAAGAAAATCAATCGAATCAACTTTTGGAAAATCCTTTGGAAACATATTCCATCCAGTAACGAAAATCTCAAGAGTTGGTCTCTTGTCGATATTTTTATCAACATTTTCTGCTTTATCTTCAACTCCAGATGGCTGACCTTCAGCCATAAATCCACCAGGAGGAATAATTTCTCTGGCTTTTACAGGCTCTTTATATTTTACAGGAGCCTCGCGATTCACAATATTTACATCCTCTTTTCCATCAAAAGCTTCGCCTTTTACACGGTCTTTTGTATTAATCTTTATAGGCCTATCTTTCGTTACACGCACAAATTCTTCTCTTCTGTCTCTGTAAGGATTTGCTCTTTCATTTGCTTTAGCTACTTTCTTTTCAATCTTTGCCTTCTTTTCATCTAATACTGCCATCTCCTTTTTCATTTCTTCACGACTATGTTTCAACACACTATCTATCTCCTTAACAGCAATGTGATTATTGATATCTTTTTCTTCCATACCAGAATCTCTTAGACTTTTTGCTACATCGGCTCGTGTTTTTTCAAGAACACTTAGTTGTTCTGCGTGTTCACGATGTCTCAATTCTGTAACATTTATATCCAAATCCGCTTCACCTTTTCGTGATGCCAATAATTCCAAACCTTTTTCCATAGGCTCAAGTTTTCCATCATAATATTCAATCAACCTACCAGCCACAACATCTCTTTCATTTGTGTACATTTTGACCTTATCTTGTCTTGTTTCAAGCCTGGATTGTAATTTATCTTTTTTAGATAAATAACCATCTCTTTCTCGATCAAATTCTTTTATCTTTAATGAGATCAGCTCGCTACCAGGCATACCTTGTTTCTGCAAAGACTCAACAGCTAATGCAATAGCTTGTTTTGATTTTTCTAGCCCAACTAATTTCAAATCTATACTATCCATTCCAGCTTTGTATTGAGCAGCTTTTTCTTCATGCTTATCAGCCCAAAATTGTTTGTAGCCAATCTCCATTTTTCCAACGACTCGATTTACTCCTGGAATTTTATATAATCCTTCATAAGCACTATTGGCAATATCACGAGCTTTTTCTGACATTCGCCCAAAAAAATTCTTACTCTCAGAACCTAAAACATCCTCAGTTTTTTCTGCAGGTTTTTCTGTAGCATTCCCAGCGTTACCAAGTCCTTCAACTGGCCTTGGTGCATTTTCTGGATACTCAGGAAGATCAGGTATAGGCTTACGTATTTCGGTCTTATCTAATGGTGGTAATTCAACCGGAATAGCATCAGGTTTTGGAATATCTGACTCTGGTTTAGGACGCACATCAAAAGGATCGTAATTCTTCAAGTAATCTTCGTTATTAATTTCCATGATGCTATTTTAACTCACTAATTATTATTGTACAATCAGTAGCCATTCATGAATTTACTCAAATCCACCTACAACACGGTCTTAGATGCTCTCTTCCCAATCGCTCCAGCTGAGCGATGGATATTTGAAGCGCATGTGGAATCAATATTTAGCCTACTTCCTAGAGCAACAGCTTCGCCAATATCAGAGGCATGCTCCATATTTTCATATAAAGACGAAAAAACTTGGAGACTTGTATGGAGTATAAAATATAAAAAATCACACAGAGCAACTGCGCTCGCCTCATATGCTCTATACAAAATGCTCAAGATATATTCTACGGTGGTCACAAATATAATAGTTATACCAATGCCTATAAGTTCTCAAAGACGCCGTGAAAGGGGTTTCAATCAATGTGAACTTTTATCAAACGAGATACTACAAATAGATTCTGAGACCAGGAATCCAGAGACTAAAAATAAACTAACAATTATTAACAATCTTTTAGTCCGAAAGAAACACACATCTCGTCAGACATTAAAAGACAAGGTCGAACGAACGGAAAGTGCGCAAGATCTCTTCGCAATTGATCAAAAAGTACTTAAACAAACACTAAAAGCTACGCCGGGAATCATAAACTCAACAATTATAATCATTGATGATGTCATAACTACTGGTAGCACAATGCGCGAAGCTATCAATACACTCAAAAAAGCAGGACTTAATAATTCCTGGGGGCTTTCATTGGCACACTAATATTGAAATACTATACTATCTTCACAAATCTCCTCTTGCCAATCTTGAGCACAGTTCCACTAGCCGGAACAAAAGCTGGATCAGTTATCTTTTCATCTTTTTCAGTTCTAACTGCGCCGTCTGTGACAAGTCTGCGCCATTCGGTTTTTGATGGAACTATTCCGGCTCTTATGAGAGCCTCGGCAAGTGATGCACCTGTAACTTTTCCATCAGCCAACGAAATCTCCAAAACATCATCAGGTACACCACCCTTTGCAAAGGTTGCTTCAAAAGCCTGTTCAGCAGAAACAGCAGCATCTTCACCATGAAATCTCTTCACTATATCTTTGGCAATCAAAGCTTTAGCTAATCTTGGACCTTGAGACATCACTGAATCCTTTTCAGTCATAGGTATACGTGTACAATTTACAAACAAAGGATCGAGCATTGGATCTGGTAAAGCCATAAGTGAGCCGAACAAATCATTTGCGGATTGATCAATAAAAACACCTGTACCATTTGATTTTGACATAAGCTGACCAGTCACAGGATTTGCGACAAGGTTGAGAGCAATGACAAATTTTTCTTTATCTTTTAACTTCTTCATGAGCGTACGACCAGCGAGTGCGTTGAAAATCTGGTCTGTACCACAAAGTTCTGCGTCGACATCCATAGCCGCACTGTCATATCCCTGAACCAGCGGATACATGAATTCGTGAAGATGAATCGGTGCACCCTCTTTTAGACGCTTCTGAAACATATCACGTTCGATCAATTGCTGAACTGTAAAGTTTGAAGCGAGACTCAATATATCAGCAAAGGAAAGTTTTCCTAACCATTCCGAATTATGTCGTATCTGCGCAGGATTTGTTTTATCTTTAAAATCAATAATTGGACTGATCTGTCTCAACCAATCTGACATATTTTTGGCAATATCATCAACAGTGAGAGATTTTCTAGTAGCACTTTTGTCTGTAGGATCACCGATTTGAGCAGTAAAATCGCCAAATAAAACAATTACCTCATTTCCAAGCTGACGAAGCTCCTCGAGGAAAATGAGATTTTTTGCATGACCAAGGTGTATGGCAGTATGTGTTGGATCAAGTCCATAATAGATACGAATCTTTTCACCAGCTAAAAGTTTTTTTACCAGAAGCTCTTTTGAAGGAAAAATATCCGTGACCGTACCACGGGCAAATAACTCATCTATTCTTTTTTGATCAATCACTGTTTTCATAACAACAATATTAGCATTTTATTTTCTTTTTATGCCATTCTTTAACAAAGAAAATAATATAAATTGCTTCAAGGATACCAGCAGTATTGATTAAAAGTAATGCTACAAACCACCATTTCTGATCGCGCTTTGCGGCGTGCCAAAGTGCATAACCTTTAAGGATTACCAGAGCGATTATCAAAATAATAGCTACTAGATTTAGAAGAAAATCAACTCCACCACCGAAACCGTAGAACCATGGGGCACCATACATATGACCATAAGAAACTGAAGAATTCATCATGTGAAATAGATTAAGCTAATAGAAGTTTAATATACCATAATATTTGGCGGAGAGAGTGGGATTCGAACCCACGGTTCCCGTGAGGGAACGGCGGTTTAGTAAACCGCTGCCTTAAACCACTCAGCCATCTCTCCTTACTTCTCTATAACTCACCAAAATAATGAGTCAACATACTATACGGAAATTATCACTAATTTACAATACTCAACAGATTAATATAAAATGCCAAAGAAAATAATTTATTCGGTAATCAGAAAATCAATCGCAACATCCCAAGCTTTGTCAGAAGTCTCAAAAACTTGATAGCCATATTTTTTTGCTTCTTCTATGTAATGTGGCCTCTCAATATTAAAAAAAGCATTCGCTTCTAATTTTTGTAATTCCTCTGTTGCGCCCCAGCGTGGCTCCTTTTTATTTTTTTCAAAAATCTCTTCGAATGATCGTCCAACTATTTTTTAATTTCTTCAATAATTCCTGACCATAACCCCTCTGACTGACAAACTAAATTATTCCACTGTTCAGCTGGAGTAGTGATTGTGTAGTAGGCACATTCGTCTTGATCAAGATAATAATTTACCCACTTTTTATATCGTTCGTCTTTCGAAAATCCCTCGCGCATATCATCAACAGACACACAAATACCACCAACTTCCTCAGCAAGTTTTTTAGCCAAATATGATTTACCAGCTGTCGGTATTCCTGTTATGAATAATCGCCTTTTGTTCATAATTTTGATATATAAACCATACCGATACTTAACTTTTTTAGCGGAACCGGAGGGATTCGAACCCTCGAGGCCCGTTAAGGCCTACATCTTTAGCAAAGATGCTCATTCGACCGCTCTGACACGGTTCCAGTTGAGCTATTCTGTCACAAAAATACGTATTTATCAAAAAAGGCTATACTTCTGTATAATACTCACATGCCTCTCATCACTCCCGACATCGCTGTAGCTGAATATTTCCGCCTAACGCCTATCCAAAAAGACGCACTTCGAAAAATGGGCATCATCACACTGAAAGACCTGCTTTATCATTTTCCTGTTCGATATGGCGACACTGCTGAAGCCAAGAATATCGATTCTCTCTCGAAAGGTGACAGTGCGGTAATATTTGGAAAAATAACCAACCTCAAAGCCAGCAAAGGTTTCAAAACAAAAATGACTATGGCCACCGCCAGTGTCGAGGATGAAAGTGGCAAAATCCAATGTGTCTGGTTCAATCAACCCTACCTCGCCAAAATGACTCCAGAAGGAGCAATGGTGCGAATTGAAGGAAAAGTTTCGCAAAGGAGAAGTAAAGAGGAAGAAACTGGTGCGATTTATTTTTCAAATCCTAAAATCGAAGTTGTCGACAAACTCCCCATCGGCGTCGGCGACTCACTCTTCGGCGACGCAGGCGAAGCTCACACTCTCTACCCTGTCTACCCCGAGTCGCGAGGCATTACCTCGAGTTGGATTTATCACGCTATCCAGAAACTTTTTAAAAGCGGCCTACTCGACAATATGATTGATGTTCTACCTGGTCATCTTCTCGTCAAATATCATTTACCTAGTCTCAAAACGGCACTCGTCTGGATTCATACTCCACTTAAAAGAGACGACGCTCTATCAGCACGCAAAAGATTTTCATTTGAAGAAATATTCATAATCCAACTCGGTAAACAACAAGCGCGCAGAGCTTATGAAAAACATCCTGCTTTTTCAATTGAAACAAATGATATTCAAGTCCACGAATTCATCAAACGTTTTCCATTCACAGCTACTGAAGCCCAGACGCACGCTGTTGAAACCATCCTTTCTGATATGCGTCGTGAATACGCTATGTCTCGCCTACTCGAAGGAGATGTTGGTTCTGGTAAAACCGCCGTGGCTGCAGCGGCGGCATATGCCATCATCACTTCAAGACCACCGAAAGGCTCTCTCGGTCGACTTCAAGTCGCTTACATGTGCCCAACGGAAATCCTTGCAACTCAACATTTTGAATCGTTCATTCAATACTTTTCATACATGCCAATCCAAATCGGCCTCATCACTGGTTCAGGTTGTCGAAAATTTCCTTCAAAAATGAATCCAAAAGGTTGGACAGACATATCACGAACCCAGCTTCTCAAATGGGTTGAGAGCGGAGACATCCATGTTCTCATAGGCACACACGCCCTCATCCAAAAATCGGTTAAGTTTAAAAACCTCGCCTTTGCCATCATTGACGAACAACACCGCTTCGGCACCGCTCAACGCGCCAAACTCATCCGCAAAGACACTATCGCTCCACATCTCCTTTCAATGACCGCTACACCTATACCACGCACACTTGCTCTCACTATGTATGGTGACCTCGACCTCACACTTCTAGATCAATCACCTGTTGGTCGTAAACCTATAATAACTGAACTAGTACTACCAGATGGTCGTGATGAAGTTTATAAAAAAGTTCGGACTGAACTCCAAGCTGGTCGACAAGCATATGTCATTTGTCCTCGTATAGACGAACCTGATCCAGATAAAGAGCAAGTCCTCAATGCGAAATCAGTAAAAGAAGAAGCTCGCCGACTCCAATCAAAAATATTTCCTGAATATGAAGTTGGCATAATGCACAGCAAAATGTCACCTCAAGAAAAAGATCGTGTCATGGGTCAATTCAAGAGTGGTGAAATCACAATACTCTGTGCTACATCTGTCGTCGAAGTCGGCGTGAACGTCCCAAATGCCACAGTCATAATCATTGAAGGTGCTGAGAGATTTGGACTTTCACAACTTCACCAGCTTCGTGGACGAGTCTTGCGCAGTAGCAATCAAGCCTACTGTTATGTCTTCACTGAGACTAATTCAGTAAAATCAATTGCTCGACTCAAAGCTCTCCAAAACGCCAAAAATGGTTTTGAACTAGCCGAGCTCGATCTGGCTCAACGCGGTCCAGGCGAACTTTCCGGAATGCGTCAATGGGGTATTTCTGATATTGCTATGGAGGCCTTAAAAAATCTAAAAATGGTTGAAGCTGCTCGCGAAGAAGCCAGCCGTCTCATTCTAGAAGACATTGAATTATATAAGTATCCCGACCTCAAACATGTCGTCGACATGAGCAAAAAAGATTCTCATTTTGAATAAAGTGTTGCACTTACTTGTTGAACTTACTTCCAATAAAGTTGACACCTCCTTAAATGAAGTGTAGTGTTTCTTTAAACCTGCAGAAAACCAAAAACAACAAATAGAAAAAAGGAACCTGAAATATGGCGAAAATCAAAACCGTAGCAGAATTGCATCAAATGGCTCAACAGCTGCAAATGCAAGCATTCCAACCATTTGGAACATTTTCCACTCCAAAAGACGAGATTGTCAATCTTCTCCCTGCCGATCTGGCTTGGGACTATGACATGGCCATCATTGGTTCAAATGGTCGTGCGATCACAATCGCCATTGATGATCCGGAAAATTCACACAAGGAAGAGGTTTCCGACTTCATTCGCGAAGCGAAATATGTGGCCGTGTTCTATCTGACCACATCGGACGACCTCACCAACATTCTGAAGGTCGTGCATCCGCACGAAGAAGTTGAATTGAAACCTTAAGAAGCGCTACTAAATGCGCATAACAACTGACGCTCATCCCATCTGGTGAGCGTCGCTTTTATATTAATAACCAAATCTTCACCTTCATATTTTACCTTGTCCGCCCTCTTGGATTCGAACCAAGGACCCCAGAGGTATAAGCTCTGTGCTCTAACCAACTGAGCTAAGGGCGGGTATGACTATAGTAAACAGAAATCAGTAATTAGTAAACAGTAACCGTTTTCTGATTACTGTTTACTAATTACTATTTATACCACCTTCGCCTCCCTTTTCAATGGGATGCCGTTGGCAATGATTATCTTTTCGTACTCCTCGCGCTCAATAGTCTCAGTTTCTATAAGACGTTTCGAGACTGCTTCAAAGGCTTTTTTGTGCTCAGCGAGAGTGGCTATAGCCTTTTCGCGAGCCTCAGTCATGATTTTGGAGACTTCGCTATCGACATCAGCGGCGACCTTCTCTGAGTATTCACGATCACTGACACCCATACCGAACATAACGCGACCCTGAGCACTTTCAAGAGCGATAGGACCGATCTTATCCGACATGCCGTAACGCGTGACCATATCGCGAGCGAGAGCAGTCGAGACTTGGAGATCGTTCGATGCGCCGGTGGTGATATCACCAAAAACCATTTTTTCTGCCACATATCCGCCAAGAGACATAGCAATATCATCGAGGAATTCATTGCGTGATTGGAGACGACGTTCTTCGAAAGGAAGCTTCAACGTATACCCTGCCGCACGACCACGAGAGATAATAGAAATTTTATGAACAGGATCAGCATGTGGAAGAACCGAAGCGACGATAGCATGACCTGCTTCATGATATGCAGTGATTTCTTTTTCTTTTGGTGAGAGAACATGGCTCTTGCGCTCAGGACCGAGCATGACTTTTTCGATAGAGCGGATGAGGTCGAACTGGCCAATAGTTTTACGGTCTTCACGAGCGGCGAGGATGGCCGCTTCATTCATGAGGCTGGCGAGATCAGCACCAGAAAATCCTGGCGTGCGTTCAGCGACGATTTTCAAATTCACATCTTCTGCCAACTGCTTTTTCTTGCAATGCACAACTAAGATAGCTTCACGATCTGCGCGATCAGGAAGGTCGATAGTCACACGACGGTCAAAACGGCCTGGACGGAGCAATGCTGGGTCGAGAACGTCGGGACGATTCGTAGCTGCCATGACGATGACTTTTTGATTTTGTTCAAAGCCATCCATCTCGACGAGGATCTGATTCAATGTCTGCTCACGTTCATCGTTACCGCCACCCGTACCTGAACCGCGAGCGCGACCAACAGCATCAATCTCATCAACAAAGACGATGGCTGGTGCTGCTTGCTTGGCCATATTGAAGAGGTCACGAACTCGAGATGCGCCGACGCCAACGAACATTTCTACAAATTCAGAACCAGATATAGAAAAGAATGCGACACCAGCCTCTCCTGCCACCGCACGCGCGAGCAAGGTCTTACCTGTTCCCGGAGCACCCATGAGAAGAACGCCTTTTGGAATCTCTGCTCCGATCTCGATAAACTTTTTTGGATTCTTGAGGAAGTCGACTATTTCAGAAAGTTCTTGTTTTGCCTCTTTTGCTCCAGCAACGTCTTTGAAAGTGACTTTCTGTTTCGTATCGTCAGGAAGAGTGATACGTGCCTTAGACTGACCGAAAGACATAGCTTGCATGCCCGCGCCACGCATCTGCCGAGTGAGCATCCATATAAATAGTGCAAGGAAAAGAAGAGGAACAATAAATGGTCCCAACTGTTCAACCCAATACCAAACTCCTGATGGAGCGAGGATGCTAATCGATGTAGAGGCCAGCTGTGCCGGCGTGACACCAAATCGAGTGAGACTATCAGTGAGCGAAGCGTCCGTCTCGCGTTGTGCGGTCTTGGTCGATTTGTCAGAATAGGTAGCGATGACTTGTGTATCCTGAATGGAGAGAGCGGTCACAGAACCAGCTTTGATATCAGTAGCGAGCGTTGAAAGCGAAACTGCTGAGCTTGGCGTCTTGCTACCAGAAAATTCTGCATAGAAAGTAGTAATGATCAAAAAGACCAAAATAACCGTCGCTATCATGTTCAAAAAATTCATACGCGGCATTTTACCTTTTTTCTGACCCTGAGGACCTGCCCCACCTTTAACTCCTTGCGGACGATTCTGATTATTGTTGTTTTTAGCCATAAATATATGTTTAGAACCTGATTGTACATGAAAAAAATCGACTACACCAGTAACGGTGCAGTCGATGCGAAATAAAACAAAAATTATTTTTTCTTGAAGGAATACTTCCGTGGATTGAAGTGAACCTTCACATGGTTGACAACGAGCGCGAAGTGACCGAATTGGCGCTTATATGTTTTCTCCTTGTGCTCCCGATTGCACTTCGGGCAACGGCACCATTCGACAACAACATACCAGGCATTCGGATCCGGAGGACTCGGAGGTGAAATTATGCCAAGACCGAATGTTCTGAAAAACCAATGACCAGAACAACGTGGTTCCTTAAACTCGATGCCGACGCAATCATACCAAGGCATCGGCCCTTCGATTTCGATGATACGGATCTGCTGGGTGCCACAGATTTTGCAATGTTTAGAACTCTCATCGGCCAACCGCTTTGGATATGGGGCTGGCCAATATTTGCTCGGTGGCTTAACTGCCACCAATGGTTTTGGACAAACGAACGGTTTAATTTCTTCCATAATTTCTCCTTTCGCTACAATTTGGTTTATGTTGACTATATATTGTTGAATATTGAAAGACCACAAAACTTAACTGCAGACCATAAATTACCACAGATAGAACATACCGTCAACCAGCTTTTCCCCGCCAAAAACAACATTAATTTCTACTGAAAATGTTATCCTATACCCATGTCACTCGGCCTCACCATTCTCCTTATCGTCATCTTCGGCTATGCTAGCAACTGGCTCAACTGGCATTTCCTCAATCACGCACTCACGCGTTACCTCTACTATGTCGGAGCTTGCGTGCACGAATGTTCACACGCTCTGCTCTGCCTCGTAACTGGCGCCAAAATAACCGAGTTCAGCATCTTCTCTTCCCAACCACATGTCACTCACGAAAAATCGCGACTGCCCATCATAGGCAATCTTCTAATTTCTTCAGCACCCATCTTTGGCGGTTTACTGTTCCTCTATCTCGTAAACCATTTTGCCCTCGCTGATCAATTTTCTATCAGTGCCTCAGACAACCTCCACGATACGCTCGTGAATATCTTCAATCTACTCGCACAGATAAATCTCCTCACCTGGCAAAGCTGGGTCATGCTACTTCTCTTCATCAACGTTGGTGCCATGCTCGGTCCCTCATTCCAAGACATTCGCAATATCTGGCCCATCGTTATCCTCCTCTTCTTTGTTCCTGCGAACATCATAACCGGTCCAGTCATAACTATAGCCATGACGGCCCTCGGCCTCATCCTTGTCGGAATTGTCATTCAGCTAGCGGCGATAGTGTGCGTGAAAGTGTTTAAGTGGCTTTAAAATATATTAACAATGACCTCCTCCCCGGGCTCTCGCTCCGCTTCGCCACGGGGTTTCCTTTAAGGGCATGAGGAACGGCACATTCCTCATGGAAAGAAAGTGACCACTTTAGTCAACTAAAGTGCCTTCGTTTGTTGACCCATTCATCCCCGCCCTACAACGTGGCATTTTTACCGAGCGGGCCGGGCGGGGTTTCCTGGGAATGAAAAAA
>CAIUUK010000015.1 GCA_903902315.1 uncultured bacterium
AGTTGTAGCCCAGTCTTTTAATTTTCTGGCGTTTGACGAAATTCTTGTTGCGGGGGTGCGACAAGATTGGAATCAGATTCTGGCTAGTATTTATGAATTGTATGAACTGTCTATTAATTTAAATTGATTTACCCTACAGTGGTTGGGAATATATCGTCAGTATCGTAAGATGAATCACGAGGTATATCTTGGTAGTAATAGCTAACATTAGAGTTAAAAGGAAGATGTAGCGTTTCAGACTAGAATTCAAGGCACCATCGTTTAGTATTCAATAGCTTGAGTTAGTTCAACAAGTAAGTGCACCACTTGACAATATTTCAGAATTATGCAAAATAGTTGACAGTTGTTCTTAAGTGTTCTTTGAAAACTTTGGAACAAAAACCAACAAAAACAACAGAATCGATTGAATTATGACAAACACAATGTTAGCAACAGGTATCGTCGAAGGAGCAGTCTCCACGATGCAGTTTTTGGTATTCATATCACTGGGTGTCGCTGGTCTTATTGTCCTCGGGGCGGCCGTTTTACTTGGCCACCACGATGGTGATACCAGTCACGACTTTGGACACACTGATCACGGGATGGAGCATGATACTGAAAGCGCTCCGTCTTTTCTTTCACCGCGGGTGTTCTGTGCGTTTCTTACAGGCTTCGGCGCTGCCGGTGCTATAGCAACGTGTTATGGAGCACATGCAGGAGCAGCTACAGCGATCGGGTTCATACCTGGTATCGTGATGGCGCTTATTGCGTGGGGAGTTGCAGTTATTTTGTTCAAACAGCAAGCGAACTCAAGCTTGCGACCTGGACAATCAGTCGGAGCTATTGGCAGAGTCGTTACGACGATCTCAGCTGGCGGCACGGGTGAAGTGGATGTCACAGTGAATGGGCAAATCATAACGTATAACGCAACAGCTGAAGGTGACGAGCTAATTCAGTCTGGTGTGAGGGTGCGTGTGGTCACCGAGTCTGGTGGCATGATCACTGTGCGCAAAGATGGTGTTGTCGCAAAGTAAGGACAACAAAAACACAACAACAACTAATAACGAAAGAAAATACAGAAACGGAAGAAAAGAAAATATGAAAACATTACATCCATTGTTGGCCGAGTTCAGTGTCGCTCAAGTGACAGTGCCGGCCATTATCGTCGGATTAGCCATCGCGTTGATCTTCATCGTGTGGGCTATGACCAAGCGCTACAAGCGCATTCCACCCAATGCCATCGGTGTTATCTATGGCAAACGGCGAACTCAAGTCACGGTCAGCGGACCAGACGGGCAGCAGACAAAAACGGAAGTCGGCTTCAAGCTGATTTCCGGTGGCGCCGTCTTCATCATGCCGATCCTCGAACAATACGCTGAAATGTCTACGGAGGCATTTCAGATTGAAATTAGTGAAGACAACATTCCGAGCAAGAAGAATGTTGGTGTCACCGTTTCCGGTGTCGCCACATGTCGCATATCGCCTGTTCCTGAGGAACAGATGAATGCGGTGCAAAACTTCCTCGGCAAGGATCTCAAGGAGATCGAAGGCATGATTGGACAGATCTTGCGCGGTCACTTGCGCTCCATTGTTGGCGGCCTAGAAATCGAAGAGCTGCTTCGGGAACGTTCCAAGTTCAACGACAAAGTGGTCCAAGAATGTGGTCCGGAATTGGCCCGTATGGGCATCAGGATCATGACGTTGGTCATCCAGGACGTCAAAGACAAGGAAGGTTATATCGAAGCGCTCGGCAAATCGGCGGTTGCTGTCGCAAAGCGCGACGCGCAAATCGCCACAGCCGAAGCTGAACGGGAAACTGCGGTTAAGACGAGCGATGCATCACGCACTGCCGCCGAGGTCAAAGCGCAAAATGACGCCAAGATCAAGGAGGCGGAGAAAAATCGCGACATCCAAGTTGCCCAGTTCAAATTGGAAACAGCGACCAAGCAGGCTGAAGCAGATATCGCCGGTCCTCTGGCGAAGACTGCCCAGGAGCAAAAACTCGTTGTCCTGCAGGCACAAGTTCAAAGTGCGGCTGCTGAAGCCCAAACCAAGGTTCAACAGTTGGAAGCAAAGCGCAAGGAGCAGGAACTCCAAGCGACGGTGATCGTCACGGCTGAAGCGCAAGCGAAGGCTATGTCGATTACAGCAACCGGTAAACAGAATGCGGAGCGCATTGAGGCCGAGACGCGTAAAAACGTTGCGACTTTGAATGCTGATACCGCCAAACTGGTTGCTGAAGGTAACCGCAATGCCGCTATCCTTGAAGGCGAAGGTGAAGGCAAGAAGCTCCAGAGCATTGCTGAAGGCCAAGCTGTTGCTACGCAGAAGACGCTCACGGCGCAAGCTGAAGGCGACAAGGCCAAATTGTTGGCTGCAGCGGAAGGTCAACGTATGCAATTGCTTGCTGTTGCCGAAGGCGACAAAGCCAGATTGCTGGCACAAGCCGAGGGTAACCTGAAGCTGGCGGAAGCGTTGAAGCAATTGTCCGAATCCGGACAGTTGATGTTCATTCTCGACCGTCTGCCGAATATCCTGGACCATGGCGGTGATGCTGGTGAAAAAATCGCGAATGCGATCTTTGCCAATGTTGCCAAATCTGTCGAGAAGATGGGGTCAATTACCATCAATGACCTTGGTGGGGGCACCACCGCGAAGAATGGTATCGCGGCTATCGGGGACATCATTCCCGGAATCGTCGCCAACTTTTTTGCGAAGGCAAAAATGATGGGCGTGGATCTGACCCCGCTCTACTCGTTGCTCAAAATGGATCCCGCCAAGCTCACAAGCATGGTGGCTCCGTTCGTCCCACCCGCACCTGTGACAGAAGCTCCGGTTGCTTCGGCGGAAGAAAAGAAGTAACGCGTCTGGTGTAAATGTTCCAAAGTTTAGATCACGGCCGGTCCATGCGCAAGCGTGGCCGGTCTTTTTCATTCCCAGGAAACCCCGCCCGGAATGCGACAATAAAACCTGCCACTCTGGGTCATTTATTTAGAATGATTGGAACCACAAAATACCCATCAACTGAAACAGGGAATAAGTAATTTAAGAGTTTGTCCGACTTGTTGCGGGGGACGGAATCGAACCGTCAATCTTCAGGTTATGAGCCTGACGAGCTACCGTTGCTATACCCCGCGATGGGGCATCGTACTTACAATACTAGAGTGCGATGATTTAGATATTCTGGCACAGATTAGCACTTGATGCAAATAAGGAATTGTCACATCCACTAAAGAATTGCATATTCATGATTTTTTGGGTATTGTAGTGGGACTGTCGGTGTAGTTCAATGGTAGAACGAAGGACTCATAAGCCTTAGACAATGGTCCGATTCCATTCACCGACACAATTTAGGGAAGTAGTGTAATAGAGTTTTTCTTGTCTTTTCGTGGTTTTTTGCTACACTGTCTTTTACTGTTTCAAATGCGCCCGTAGCTCAGCTGGTTAGAGCGCTCCCCTGTCACGGGAGAGGTCATGGGTTCGAGTCCCACCGGGCGCGCAGAAAAAATGACCTTAGGAGGTCATCAAGACATCTCTGATTGAAAATATTCATTAAATAGACTATTCTTAGTTTGATCGAAAATTTTGAAATGTAAAATTCTCCGTTGTAGCTCAGTTGGTAGAGCACATTATTGGTAATAATGAGGTCTCCGGTTCAATCCCGGACAACGGCTCCAGTGCCAATTGAAGTGCCAAATTAGTTCAGTGGCAGAACACTGCTTTCGTAAAGCAGGAACGTGGGTCCGATTCCCACATTTGGCTCCAGAATTCACATAAAATTCACATTCAATTAAAATGAATCCAAAAGAAAAAATTCAGCAAAAAATAATTGAACTTGAAAACACTATGGGTGAAGCGGATTTTTGGAATGATAAAAATCGTGCACAATCAGCTATAAAAGAACTTCAAAACCTCAAAGACAGTTTGGAGGGGATCGGAAAATATGACAAAGGTAACGCTATACTCTCCATTCTTTCTGGGGCAGGAGGAGATGATGCTGAGGATTTTTCAGCAATGCTCATGCGCATGTATCGTCGATATGCAGAAAGTAAAGGTTGGAGTTGGAGTGTTATTCATGCCAACGAAAACGATCATGGTGGTTATAGAAATTTAACTATTGAAATCACTGGGAAAAATGTTTACGGTACTCTCAAAAATGAATCAGGTGTTCATCGACTAGTGCGTATTTCTCCATTTAATTCGGCTAGTAAAAGACAGACCTCATTTTCATTAGTTGAAATTATCCCTGAATTTGAAAAGACTTCTTCTGACGATGTCATCATAGATGATAGAGATTTGGAAATTTCTATAGCTAAGTCAGGAGGTCCTGGTGGTCAGAATGTAAATAAAAGAGAAACAGCAGTACGACTTCTGCATAAACCTACTGGCATATCCATTCATGTCACTTCTGAACGCTCACAAGCTCAAAATAAAGAAAAAGCATTAGATATTCTTCGTGGAAAACTTTGGAAGCACATGGAGGATGAACGCAAAGCTCGCGAAAAGGGTATGCAGATCGCTTCGACCACATCTATAGAATGGGGTAATCAGATTCGTTCATATGTTTTACATCCATATAAAATGATCAAAGATCATCGCACAGATATTGAGACTTCTTCCGTTGATAAGGTCCTCGAAGGTGACATTGAAATGTTTATAGAAGCAGAAAAAGAGTTGTAGTAATCCAGTTACCGTTTACTGATTACTATTTACTGGTATACTTATAGGTATGATCTACTACGATAAAGTCTCAAAAATATATCCTGACAAATCAGTGGCTTTAGATGAAGTCAGTTTTAGTGTAGAACCAAAGGAATTTGTGACTATTGTCGGTCATTCTGGAGCTGGAAAGACGACTCTCATGAAGCTTTTGATTGCTGAGGATTATCCTACTCACGGTTCAGTCTTTCTGGAATCAACAAATATCCACAATTTGAATAAAAAAGAGATGAGTAAACTTCGCCGGCGTATTGGTACAGTTTTTCAGGATTATCGATTGATTTCAAATAAGACGATTTATGAAAATATCGCTTTTGCTATGGAAGCATCTGGTCGAACTGATGCAGAAATAGCCGCTGATGTGCCACATGTCCTAGAACTTGTTGATTTGGCACATAAAATATGGAATTTTCCATCTGAACTTTCGGGAGGAGAGAGACAACGAGTGGCTATAGCTCGTGCTATCGTGACTCAGCCAGATATCATCATTGCAGATGAGCCAACTGGTAATCTTGATCCAACAAATACTTTTGAAATCGTCCGAATTTTAAAGAAAATAAATGAAATGGGAACAACGGTTTTACTCACTACTCACAACAGAGGAGTGGTTGATGCTGTTGGTGGTCGTGTGATTACTATGGAAAATGGAAAAGTCATCAGGTATGATAAAACTGGTAAGTACATATTATAAGTAATCAGTAAACAGAAATCGGTAAACTGTAAGCAGAAAAATCAAATGATATTAACCACTCTCAAAAGAATAGCGCGCGCAGGTTTTGTAAATTTTTGGCGTAATGGCTTTCTGTCTTTTGCGGCTGTCGTAGTTATTACTTTGTCATTATCAGCTTTTGGTGGACTTGTTTTTGCTAGTGCTTTTGGCAAATCACTTTTGACAGATGTAAAAGACAAAGTCGATATAAATGTCTATTTTACTTTGACTGCACAAGAAAACGATATTTTAGCTCTTAAAAAAGAAATTCAGACTTTGCCAGAGGTCTCGTCGGTTGATTATGTTTCATCTGATCAAGCACTTTCGACATTTAAAGATAAATGGCAGAACAATGCTTTAATCATGCAAGGTTTGGACGAAGTTGGTGGAAATCCATTTCCAGCTGCTCTTAACATAAAAGCGAAAGACCCTGGTCAATATGGAAATATTGCTAATTATCTGACTAGTAAAAATACACAGGATCAAAACGGTTCTTCTATAATAGATAAGATAAATTATCAGGAAAATAAATTGGTTATAGATCGTTTGACAGCCATTATTCCTACGGTTGAAGAGAGTGGTTTGATTATTGCTCTCTTGTTTGTACTTGTCGCAGTAATAATTGTCTGGAATACAATTCGTCTCATAATCTATACTGCACGAGATGAAATATCTGTTATGAAACTAGTTGGTGCAAGTAATGTTTATGTCAGAGGACCTTTTGTTATTTCAGGAATTATGTACGGTGTAGTCTCGGCCGTAATCACCCTCATTCTCATGGCAGTGTTTGCTTATTGGAGTGATGCTTTTGTTTTGAAGTTGGCTGGAGTAGATGTTGCCTCAAATTTCTCACTCATTGTAAATGTTCTGTCGGCTTATTTTGTTGCTAATTTCGCTCAGATTTTCGTTCTGATTATGGGTTCAGGTATAGTCCTTGGTGGAGTCTCTAGTTATGTTGCAGCTCGCAGATATCTCAGGGTCTAGTAATTTGGTTCTTGATTATTATATACTAGCAACATGAATAAGAAGTTACCCAAGGTTACGAAGTCTACACATAAATATATATTCGTCATTGGTGGCGTGATGTCGGGAGTAGGAAAGGGTATTGCAACTTCTTCTATCGGCACTGTCCTCTCTGCAAAAGGCTTCAGTATCAATCTTGTGAAGGTTGATCCGTATTTAAATGTCGACGCAGGAACAATGAACCCCACCGAACATGGTGAGGTTTTTGTTTTAAATAACGGACTTGAGACAGATCAAGATATGGGAAATTATGAACGCTTCCTCAACCGTGATGCGAGTGATTTTGATTATATGACATCAGGAATGATTTATAAGGATGTTATAGAAAAAGAACGCGCACTTCATTATGGTGGAAAATGCGTCGAGGCTATACCACATATCCGTGATGAGATTGTTCACAGGTTTGAACATGCGGCTAAGCAAAACAAATCAGATATTTCAATAGTCGAAATTGGTGGAACTATAGGTGATTATCAGAATGTCATGTTTATCGAAGCGGCGCGTATGCTCAAAATGAAGCGTCCAGCTGATGTCGTCTTTATTATGGTTTCTTATTTACCAACACCAGGGAAGTTGGGAGAAATGAAATCACGACCAACTCAGAATGCGGCTCGTCAATTGGCTTCATATGGCGTGAATGCTGATTTCATAATTGCTCGTGCTGAAACACCGCTCGATCATCGTCGTAAAGAAAAAATTGCTATTTCTTGTAATATTCCGACTGAACATGTTATCTCTGCACCAGATATAGAGAGCATATATGATGTGCCGGTTAATTTTGAAAAAGACCGACTGGCTGAAAATTTGATGAATTCGCTCAGCCTGCCAGAACGAAAGACTGGCCCAGATTTTACTGAATGGAAGAAAATGGCAAAGGGAATAAAGAATTTTGCTGAACATCCAGTGAATATCGCTATTGTTGGAAAATATTTTAATACTGGCGATTTTGTTCTCACTGATGCATACATCTCTGTTCTTGAGGCTATTAAATTTTCAGGATATGCAAATAAAGTTAAGCCTGTTATACATACGGTTAATTCGCGCGATTTTGAAGTAAAGAGTCCTGACTATTCAACGCTCGATCAATATGATGGAATCATTGTGCCAGGAGGATTCGGTGAGAGTGGAATAGAAGGCAAGCTCAATGTGATTCGTTATGCTCGTGAAAATGGTATACCTTATTTCGGTCTTTGTTATGGTATGCAGTTGATGACTATAGAATATGCACGAAATGTTCTGGGTCTCACTGGCGCACATACTGCTGAGATAAATCCGCGTGCGAAGCATGTGATCATCGATATCATGCCTGATCAAAAGAAAAAAATAGCCGAAGGAAATTATGGTGGTTCGATGAGGCTTGGTAGATATCCTGCAAAACTCGGCAAAGATACGATAGCTCACGAGGCGTATGAGTCGGCTGGTTGGATTAAACATGGTTCAATTACAGAGAGACATCGTCATCGTTATGAGGTCAATCCTGAATATATCAAAAAGTTGGAAGAAGCTGGTTTGGTATTTTCTGGTAAATCACCGGATGGAACTTTGATGGAAATCGCAGAGCTTCCTCGTGGGGAAGTTGGTGCTGGCAGAGAGAATGGGGTCAATCAGCATCCATTTTTCCTGGGTACGCAGTTTCATCCGGAATTTTTGGCGCGACCACTTGCACCACATCCGCTCTTTACAGAGTTCATGAAAGCAGCGAAGGGGAAGCAGAAAGGAAAGTAGAGTATTGTAATGGCGCCATTTTTGCGCTATTCTGCAAGGTACTCTTTCGAGAGCCTCAGGGCGTATTTGAATGAGTATTTGAAATTGCCAGATCGTCTAATGGTAGGACCGCAGCCTCTGGAGCTGTGTATCTTGGTTCGAATCCAAGTCTGGCAGCAAAGTCGAGCGACGCTCGAGACGCGTCAATGTAATAGTTTTAGAGGTTTGCATAGTTACAGAGAGTAAAGAGTTTTGATATAATCAATTGTAATGGCAAAACCAGGAATCAATGAATTTTACGATATAAATAAATTTCCTAAAGAACCAGGAATTGTCTTCTTTGGTATTTCAATGCCTTTACTTAACAATGTGCAGAGTCCGGAAAAATGTTCAGAAATGGATGAGTATCTTATATCAAAAATACAGATTTCAAATGTTGGGGTCCAAGTCATCTATACTGATAATTTATATTTATATAGCAACGAAAAAGCTGTTGATCTAAAATTAAAACATCAGAAATTAATTGAGGAGCATAAAAACACGTGGCTTAATTTGATTAGAAAGGATATTTATATAATACCTGGCGCATTTACGTTCATGACTTGGGGACAGCTTTTGCTTGATTGCCCAAAGTTTTCTTCTTACCTTGTTGCATTTAGGAAAATATATGAAAAAGATGTTGTACTTCAAAAATATGTTGCTGAAGATATTAAGGGTGCTAAAAGAGAGGTGAATGAATTAGCCGTGTCGTATATTCTTGAAGAAATTCTTATTGGTTATCTTGTAATGAAAGGGCAGGTACGACTTCAAAATGATTACACAAAAGATAAGGAACAATGGATACTTCAGTGTTATCAGGGTAAACCCCATCGTTCATACATATATTTACATCAAAAAAATCTTTTTGATCTTCAGAATACTAAAAATGTATATGAAAATAGTTGGTATGATGGTTTGAATAAAAAACTTTATGAATTTGACAGGTTTGATATTGAGACTTTTGATTTCAGTAAGTAAAGTGCGCTCAAGTTGCGTCGAAATGATATATTAAAACTACTTAAATTTGCCAATCAAGGCTTGACCGACCACGGTTCTGGCTCGAATCGGCCAGCACTGAAATGTACCCCATAAAGTGGACACGTACATTGTTCACTTTTGTTAGAATTGTAGACAATGTTAGAATTAAGACATATGCAACAACCAGTAACAATGAGTGTCGACAACAATGGCATTATCCGAATAAACTTTTTTGGAGATCTTTTGGCGGGGCAAGTTCCAGCTTTTCAGTCTGCTATTCAGGCCGGAAGAGATTTTGTTAAATCAACTTTTGAGAAAAGTGGTAAAAAGGTAAAGATTCTTTTGGATATGACAAAGTTCAGTGGCAACTATAACGCTGAAGCTTTGAGAATTTTGTCAGAATTCGCAGCTGGAAATAAGGATTATGTCTACAGAACCGCAAGCTTTGGTGGTTCAGATAAGGTTAAAACTGCTGGAGAAATCGCTACTCTTCTCTCAGGTCGTGAAAATATAAAAATATTTAATACAGAAGACGAGGCTTTTGTGTGGCTTCAAGAATAATTAACATGTTATAATTTACATATTATGATTACAATACTTTTACTTTCTATAGCAGGATCTATTATTGCCGCAGTTGTTGGTACGCTTTGGTATTCAAACAAAACCCCGATGGGGAGGATTCATATGAAAAACCTAGGTTTCTATGATCTGTCAGAAGAAGAACAAAAAAAGAAGATTGCAGAAGCGAAGCCAAAAATGATGAAGATGTACATTGCTCAAACGGCACTTTCGTTCCTAACCGCTTTTTCAGTTGTATTCATTACAATCATGGGTATCCATAACGGATTATCGTTTGGTATGGTTATAGGTTTTGTAATAATGAACTGGCTCTGTTTCATTGTCCCAGTGATTGGCTCGGCTATACTTTGGAGCAATTGCGATCGTTCGATCACTTGGAAAAAATTCTTTTCAGATATCTGTTCGAGTCTGGTCACGCTTGTGTTGACTGCATTGCTGGCGCGTTTGTTTGTGTAATTATTTTGTCGACATCTCTATTGTTGACTCGGAGTATCCAAACTATCCCACTTCGGCTTGATACCGGTTCTTTTCATATATCTATACTCATGCCAGGTGAGTATGATAAGTAGAATATCGAGCAAAGTTAGAGCAAGTAGCCATATTGAACCAGTACGGGTAAATTCAAAAATTTGATATACACCAAAAAGAGAAAAGATGGTCATGGCTAGTGGATATGCCCATAGTTTTTCCTTGAATAGAGTCACAACCAAAAAAGCTTTTATAATTCCGTGACTAAGTAGATAGAAAGCTATGAAATGTTGTGAGCTGATAGAAAGTTGTTGAGCTGAGTGTACAAGATAATTCGCCCAGAAATCTTTTGGATCATCTGATAATTCATCTTGCGTAATGTTCAAGACTGTACTCACTATGAATGCCTGACTGATGAAAAGCACGAGGATTCCACCAACAATCTCAATAACAGAATGTATACCTTTCAAAATAAGACTGATGTCAAAGAGACGATGTATGTATTTTTCACTATTTGAATCCATGGGTCGATATTAGCATATTATAAATAAAAAAATCGCAGAGGCTGAGTGGCTCTGCAATTTGTGAATTTATGATTCGTCAATACATCTTGTGACATGCAGTTTCAAATTGCTGAAGGTATAGACCCCACGAACTCGGTCATTTCAAGGTTTCGACGAATGTAACCGCCGTGCGGAATAATTCTTCCTTTCAACACTTCTGGCACCCACAGGTCGTCGCCAAGCATCATCCTGTGGACTGGCGGGTTGTCCCTGGGAAATCGCTCAGGTTTTCCCATCTCTTCGGTTTCTTGCGGAGTGCCATACCAACGAGTAGCCAGAAAGATGTAACATTGGTATTGATGCATACCTGCTGTAAAGAAATCGAGCACCGTAATCTCCCTCAAATCTCCTGGAGATAAATTGATACAGGATTCCTTTCTCGTTTCTCTGACGGCGGATTGAATAATGGTTTCACCCATTTCAACTTTGCCACCATATCCGTTGAGTTTACCAATTCCAATTTTTCTCTTTTTTGGAGCCAGCCAGACCCAATGGGGTGTGACCAAGAATGTAACAGTTACAATTCTCATATTTTTTAGTGGGTTTAAGGTTCAGGGTTTGTTTTGTATTAAATGTAGTACTTTTATACGGTCTGTCAATAGAAAGTTTTGGATGTATTTGAAAATGACGTCATAATAGCGTAGAGCTTCATTATCGAGCTGATATATTCATCTTCGCTTGCCACAACCATTCCACACTGCGAGACCATATATTTTTCCATATTGTTGTCAAATACAACTGGCACGATACCGCACCCCATAGCCTCAGCAAGCGCTTGATCGCATGTGCCGTAATGCTCGCTACTAAGTGCGTAGGCAAAAATATCAAATGTTGAAAGATAATCAGAAATATTATTTATAAAACCAGTAAATACAAATCTTTCATCTAGGCCTCTGGATTTCACATCTTGTTTCATCTCTTCGAGTTGTGAGCCATCACCGCATATTATAAATCTTACATTTGGTATATCGATTTTTGCGCACATATCTACGAAATTGCTGTACATTTTGGCATAGTCCACAGTGCCGATGTATCCGATATTGAAGCTATCATGCTCGTTTTTTACCACGTCACGAATATGATCCAAACCGCCAGTTGACCATATATCTTTTAGTCTCGCTTTGTCTGCATAGTTCGCGACTTCATCGACTAGATAGCTCATTGGTGTTGTAAATACAAACAGATCAGGATAGTCCAATAGCGGCACGGAAAATATATTTGGCGGTTGGTTGCCAGAAATATGGCTCCATATAGCCACTCTGCACGACGGCAGTTCGTATCTTACCAGCAGATCAAGCAGTAACGGATGATTCCACCAATGTATTACGACAATATCAGTTTTTGTTATGGCAGCTAATAGCTCTGGGATGTTTTCGTGTGCATTTTCTTGATACTCTGTACCGCTCTCATTTAGTAGCTTTTTTGCACTGTCGTTGATATAATCAAGACAGTATATTTGGTGCTCAAAGTCGTGATCTGATTTTACATTTTTCAGATAGCCAGTCAAGACTCTTCCTACGCCGCCACCAAGATGCGTGGAGATATGCAATATTTTTGTCATCTTTTACTCAAATACCTTTCTGTCAAATATCTCTTCGTACATAGAATCACAGTAAAATTTATCTTTTATATTTTGGCATATTTCGCTCTTTTGACCAAAAATCTGACCGATAATAAAATCAACAAATTCTGGAGAGATCTCTATATCTTGCAATGAGTTGTACGCATTTAGAGTATCTTCGAAGTATTTGACAATGCCTTCGAAAATAGCCTCTTTGTCTGAGAAGTTTTTTTGCGTATTTCCAAGCGGTGCGTACTCAAAAGTCAAATCATCATTGATTCCGATCGCAGTTGCGCTCGGCGCTACCAAGATGCCATCTTCAAAAAAAACCGTGTTCTTTCTTAGATTGGATTTTTGTGCTTTTGCGTCTTCATTTGATTGAAATAGCGCAAACATGTTTTTACCAGTAAAATTGCTATTTTCATCGGACAAGTCAGCATTGCAGTAGAAGCCTTGTAGCTTCCTGCCTAGCAATTTTGTCAATAAGAGTTGCATTGTGCCTTTGTAGCTAGGATCGACAATGGCTATTACTTCGTCATCTTTGACGGTTTTGTCTAGATATTTTGCATATCTCTCGCGCTGTTGTGCGGCATTTGCTAATATTTTTGCTTCATGCTCATACACAATTGTTTTTATTTTCTCACTATCTACGGCGCTGTTTATCTGCTCTTCACCATCGATCTTGATTCCAAAGCGTATTTTCAAATAATCATGCAATCTCCCTGAGAACTTTACTCGAAGGGCAGCATCGATATCGGCTCTGTCTCGCAAATTGACAATTGTAAGAAGTGATCTTGAAGCCATTAGATAGTGAGCCTTTGGAGCATCGTCGACTCTTAGTTTCCAAGCTACGAGATTGTGCAGTTTCTCTAGGAAGTATCCATCTCTAGCCACATACAATATTGTGTTGTTTTTGTTTTTTATATTTTCTTTTAAAATCCAAATAGTGTACTCGAATAGTATCGGCGCAAAGAAAACATAACCGATGTTCACAAGGTTGTCGAAATGAGGTCGGCCTTTTGTCTTTGAGAGTGCAAATGGTGAGGCAAAAATCCTAGAGATGATGTTGCCCATGATTATTGATTCGTGCAGCGTGCAGACCTTGGGCACAATATTTCGTAATGTAGAGTGTTTGAGCATATCGTATGGATTGTATATATGAAAGGCATCTATCTGCGCTTGTCTCGCATTCTCGATGTCTGAGATAGGATTGTCCCCGATGTGTAGAGCTCTTTTGTCGCCAATTATACTTTTGTAGTGGTTCCATAGCGTCTGGTCGGATTTTCTCTTGCCAAGTTCGCATGAGATCAATATTTCTACGTGGCTTGACACTCCTGCTTTTTGTAGTAGCAGCTCAATAAACGCTCTGTCATGATAAATGTCTGATATTAGATAGACTTTTCTCTGTTGTTTTGCGGCGTAGTTCAATGCTTCCACGATGTCAGATCTTGGTTCGAGGTATTTTAGCTCCAGCTCTTGCTCTAGCGCATATCCCTCTTGAAATTCATCTGGAAGGTTTTTGTAGATCTTTTCTAGTGTCGCGAAACTGCCTAGTTGAAGCTCAGCTTCTATCCTCTGTTTTGCAAAGTTGCTACTTTTGTCTATCATGTTTTGTATGACCAAAAACAGATCGGTTGTTTCGGTGACTCTTCTAGTAAAAAGTGTGTCAAAAATGTCAAAAGAGATTATGTCGTGATTGTCAATTTGTGTTTTGAGTGTTGCTAGATCTTTTGCCCAATATGCATTTTCTTCGATAGATTTATCGTTCTCAGTAGAGATCGCCTCTGTGCCATCGCAAAAATATATTGGGATATTGTGCTCGCTGTGCAGAAATCCTATACGAGAAAATATCGTCTGAAAATAGACATCAGCGGAGACAATGATAATAATATCAGCGTTTTTGATAACTTCTTCACCGCTAAGAACATTTAGTCCAAAAAAACTTTTGCCTATGTTCGTTGGATCTCTATCCATTAGGCCGATGAAGTTTAGTTCTATATGCTCCAAAACGGCTTGTGTCTTTACCCCAATGCCGTACAACACAATATTTTTTGTTTTATATTTTGAAAAAGATTTCTCAAATATCTCCAAGAGCATATTATCAGCCAGCATTGCTATGACTATTTTGCCTGTTCGCCCGCAGGTACAAGCCTGCTGTTTACAAGTGGCCCCATTCCGTAGCATTGATCGCATATCTCAGGAAAGCCATTTTTTGTCGCTCTGGTGAAGAATTTTACAATGCCAAGCTTGTTTGAGTCGATCAAGACATAGTTTCCATGCTCTGTATTTGATGAGGTTTTGTAGATGTCATTGTATATCGCATAGCACGCTGGAGCACACGGAAATATCTTGCCGCCAAAGCTAACAGTACAACTATGGTCTGCGCATTTGTGGTACATATTTGTGTTTTGTTCGGCGGTTCTCATCAACGGTTTGTCAAAACTCCAGAAATCATTCCATTGAGGTATTGTTGACTCTCCTGCGAGGCTGTGATTGTAAGAGTATTTGACACCGTGCTTTTCGAACAGTTCTATCACTTCTGGGATCTTGGATTTTTGCTTGATCTGATATGAGTAATCAGAAATATATATTTTGCAACCGTATTGGCTTAGAAGATTTAGCGTATCTGCTTTTGGAAGGACAGTTCCGTTTGTGACAAATCTTAGATTTGCAAACTGTCCTTTCTTCGTGTCAAGATGTGCCAGAATCTCCGCTAGATTTGGATGCAATAATACTTCTCCAGTCGAGAGTGAGAATGTCTCTATATGGTCGATGGAGTCAAATATCGTATCGATGTCGTTTTTGACATCTTCAACTGACCTAAAAGTGTGCTTCTGCGAGTGAGGTATAAACGCTAGGCAGTTTTTGCAGTTTAGAGTACACACCGTCTGTATGACTAGATCCAAGAATGGCAACACTAGCTTGGCGTGTTGGAAATATGAGTAAAGTACGATGAAGTCATACAAGAAGCAGTAACTATTCTCTGAATAACCCATGCTTTGTAGATTTTTTGCGATGTCATATTTGAAGTAATCAGTCGGTGCTATTATGACCCTAATTTCATCTTTGTTCTCGTCTGCTAGTGCGCTTGGTGAGAACACATTGTAGCCTTGGTATGTGCCTCCTTGCATAGCCTCGTTGCTGTCGACTATATATTTTATTTTGATATTTTTATTGAATTTTAGTAGCACGGGGACGAGCATACCAGCGCCCCAGATGACGATCTCGTGGCCTTCGAACTGTTTTAAAAACTCAT
>CAIUUK010000016.1 GCA_903902315.1 uncultured bacterium
CGCAAGTTCGATTCCTCTACCCATCAAGCAAAAATACACTCTATGCAGAGTCAAAATATCCTTATATTATAGCGTCTCGAGTGTCACTCGACTTGGCGGGCGATGGAGGAATCGAACCCCCACTTACGCGTTTGGAGTGCGTAGTTCTACCATTAAACTAATCGCCCAATAAAAAAGGGATAGTGACATACTACCCCTTTTTCATCCCTTATGCAAAATTATTTCTTGGCTTCTTTGAAGACGACGTGCTTGCGGAGCTTGGCACTGTATTTCTTGTACTCTATCTTGCGTTCAACAAGCTTCTTGTTCTTACGAGTCCAGTAAGTCTCACCTGTTGATTTATTTTTGAGTTGTATGAGTGATTTTTGTGACATATGAGTTGAATAACGATGCGAAAATGTGTCGCCATACTATAGCCTAAAGCTGTAAAAAAGGCAACCTTAGCTACTTGTGGCTATCCAGAAGCACCTTAAACCAAGAAATTCTTGTTGATCAGACCGCTGTTGCTGTTTATAACATCTGATTCAAAGACAGTGACGTACGAGCCGTCTGGGTACTTCTTCTCAATATCCACGAAATACTCCCCTTTCGGGACAATACAATAATACCTACCCAGGGCGTCCGTAACGCCAGAACGTAATACAATCTGATGATCTAGTGTTGTTACACGGAATATCGCAAATGGCATTGGTTTTCCAGTTGAACTGTCTCGTACAATTCCAAATTTTCTGCCCTTAATTCCGAGGAATGAAAAGGCAAAAACTATCAGATAAGTCACAATCATGATGATGTTATAGGTCGACGGATTCAAAATAATCGAGATAACTGAGATAACTAATCCAAACCTAAATACAATATCAGATGCAACTCGAATCAGTTTTTCATGTCTTTTATGGAATGACATCACTTCCTGATGCTCATTCTTTGCTGATTCATTCCAATCAAAATTCAATGGATCCATAGGAATGTTTTTATCGATAACTTGTCCACCAACGACTTCTATAGACTCACCGAAATATAAATCTCGGTACATCTCATCGGCCGACTTGCCAACCATTTTTTGTGAAGGAAATTCATAGTTTGTTTTTTGAGCTGACAAAAGATATTTGCCATCTGGTAGGAAAAATCCATAACGTCCATCGATGTCAGTCATACTCTCAGCTATAACTTTTCCTGACATATCACGTACTGTCACATACGCTGGGTCGATCGGTCTTTTCGTAACACTATCGTAAACAGTTCCCCATGGAGGAATACGTCTCTTGAGTCCAAATGCCGTCAGAACAAGTCCCCACAATCTGATTGGCAAAAGTAAAATCTCTCCTGCCAACAAAGGCGTTGAGAACAACGTGCTTGCTAGAGATATTAAACCGGCAATGAAACCGACTGTCTTGACCGTATCAGAAACTTGAGAGTTAACAACACTATTTGTATTGTTTGCAATATTCTTCAAAGCCTCTTGTGCTATAGCCAAAGGTCCAACATGATTGACAGGTAGATCAACTGGCTTAATTTCTGGTAGATTTATCTCTGCAACTTTATTTACAGGTATTGCAATAGTCCCACCAGATGAAATAGCTGTGAATGTTGGATGATTATCTGCACCTCCTACTGGCGCTGGTGTATTCGTATTTGCATCTGTATTAGTTTGACCACTAGACGATATTGGATTATACACACCACTAACACTTGATATACCGCCACTTCCAGAGCTACCAGAAGGCGTTGCTGTACATAAGCCAGCACCAATAGCTGTTTGATCATTTCCAGCATTAATCGTTACAACATCATATGTTGAGTTTATAAGAGAAACCGTACCACCAGAACCACCACGACCACACATTGTCGCATTACCACCGTTTGCGCTAACCTGAGTACTACTTGCAACCTGAATTGAATTTATAATTGATATAGCACCTCCATTTCCACCTTTTGTTGTACCATTACCACCATTTGAAAGAACTGCACCAGTTGTTGATGTTGCAATATTTACTGAGCCTCCATTGAACCCTGTACCTATATTATCTGCCCCATTTGTCATCACTGATCCAGTAACATGAATATTTTTCAAGTTAATATTCAGCCCGTTTGCAGACGGAGCATTTGCAATAACATTTCCATTAATCGTATAACCTGGAGTTAAAGCATTAATCGTTGAAGTACCATAAAGAGTCGTATTCACAGTAGCTTTACAATCACCAGTAACATTTCCAGCCAAATAATAATATGGTCGACTTGCTTCATCCATCAAATCAGATCCACATAATGTATAAGTTGGTACTGTATTATCGTAAAAAAATGTCTGGCCAATTGTTTCAAAACTACTTCCATGAATAGTTATTCCTTTAAAATAAATCGTATGGGACACACCTGCAGATGGACGAGGTATATCAGATCCACCATTTGAGCAACTAACCACAGAGGATGTAGAAAAATTATTATATGAATACTCACATACCGATGATGTATCCCATCCAATACTTGGTAACCATTTTGTAATGGTACTGGTTGCGGGTGAATTGATAGTCAGACTTGGCACGACTGGTCCACTTGGATTCGAATCATAAATAAACATACCACCGTTCAGTGCGCTAAAAATATCAGTCGTTGTGGCGTATGTTGCACCTTCTATATCAACCACCGCTCCATTCGCAATTATTTTCCAATTATTTCGTCCTCCTTCTATTTTGAAGTTACGGGTAGTAGTTGCATTCGTAGTATAAAGACGCGTGACCGTACCAGTAATAGTTCCGCCAGTATCAGTAGAACCATCACCATTAAATATAACTGATCCATTAATCGAACCAATATTTGTACTAGTATCATTAAAAACTGCACCGCGATTTGTAGTAATACTTATACCATTTGAAGATGAATGGTTAAAAGTAATTTTATCAGCTACTGCTGTAGATGTAGCAGAATTTGTGGTTATATTTCCATAAACAATTACTTCATTTATACTTCCTGGAATATCTCCAGCCGGTGCAGTAAAGTTGACATCATTCCACCAGTTGAGCGGATTAGCCCAATCACCATCATGTCCAGCTCCACTCGCCGTATCATTAAAATAATAAATATGAGGATTAAAGACTCCGTTCCATGGTCCATATGAAAAATCATTTGCAGTCAAACTAGAAGCTCCGTAAATAAATGTTGAGTTATTTGTATTTAAACTATTATAACTTAAACTTACAGTTCCATTTGTACCATCAGCTCCGCCATTTGCTGTGTCACCAGTTCCTAAAACAGAATTTATTGTTTTACTTGCAAGATCTAAATCGATGTTTGAAACGGTAATAGTTCCTCCATTTCCTCCATTTCCGCCAGATTGAAGAGTTAAATCCACACTTCCACCACTTACATCTATTGAATTAAGTTTTGAATTTGAAACAGAAACAGAGCCACCATTACCACCAGACCAACTTAAGCTGGAACCAGTTGCTGAAATGTCTGTAACCGCTGAATTACTGATAACAATCGTTCCACCTAAACTTCCATTATTACTTGATATACCATTTGCTGATACAGATGTTGTCGTAGAATTCGTTATGGTAATAGAACCGGCATAAGATACATTATTATTGCTATCTTGAGAAATGAGCTCTTTAGAATTTGCAGATACAGATGTAGTAACGGAATTCAAAATATTTATTGTGCCACCATTACCACCTAATGGACCTGAACCTTGAGCATCTGCAGAAACAGAAGTTGTTGTAGAATTTGCTATGGTTATAGACCCACCGCTATTTCCATAATAGCCACCTCCACTATTTGCTGATACAGATGTTGTCGTAGAGTTTAAGATAGTTATATTTCCACCTACACCAGCACGGATGCATGTACTACTGCAATCCACACCTCCACCTATTGAACTAATTGCGCCAGTGACAGTTATATCTTTTAAAGTAAAATTGTGTCCTGATTCTGTCAAATTAACTCCGTCCCCTATAACATTTCCATTAATCGTATGCCCTGCACCATTAATTATTATTCCATTTTTAGTTATATGACAATCACCTGTAATATCATTAGCAAGTATGTAAGTATCTGGATGTGAAAGATTGCATTGTGAGCTATCAGTTATGGTAGTTGAATAAGAAAAGTAACTAGACAATAAGCCACCTGCAAATGAACCGATATCTCCAGGTAAATTACCAGGGCCATTTATAACTAAATCTGAAAAAGATTGCAGACTTATGCCAGTATAGTCAAAATTTGTATAATTCAATGCCAACGTTCCTGTCGCATCATTGGTTGGTGGATTATTGTTATCAGAAACTGTTGTTCCTGGATTTGCAGATATAGTTACACCAGTAAGGTTTAAGACTGTAGTGGTTATGACAATTGATCCACCATTTCCATTAGCTGAATTTACTGACAGATCACCGACACCATAACCATTTCCACCGTTTGAATTATATGAACTTACAGTTGAATTTAAACCGATGAGAGTTCCTCCGTTGCCACCAGATATACAAGTCACCATTGAATTACCTCCATTCGTTGACATGCTAGTCAAGGTTGAATT
Source organism: uncultured bacterium (assembly GCA_903902315.1). Taxonomy (GTDB): domain Bacteria; phylum Patescibacteriota; class Minisyncoccia; order Phycocordibacterales; family PALSA-1337; genus C7867-002. Next base: position 4,529 of record CAIUUK010000016.1, read on the forward strand.
TGATACAGACACAACACCACCATTACCCACTCCACTACCCGATGATGCACAAATACCTGTAATAACTCCTCCGTTTGAAACTATGTCTGTCGCCGTAGATGTAGATAAAATTATATTTCCTCCATTACCAGCCTGAAAACCATCATTCGCTTCGCCACCATTAGATGAAACTACTGTTAAAGTTGAATTTATAATCGATATAGCACCTCCATTACCACCATTACTAAACGGTAAAATCGGAATACTAGGAGTATCTCCAGCCATACCATTTGAGGTCACCGACCCAGTAACTGTAATATTCTGCAGAGTAAAATTATGTCCAGGATCACCAAGATTTACACCATCACCAATAATATCTCCATCTACAGTTCTGTTATTGCCATCGATTATTGTGTCACCAACATTTCCACCAGATGTAACATTAAAACAAACATTTCCAGGTCCACCGACTGAAAAAGTGCTCGTTGAACTCAAAGTATAAGTTCCAATACTAGCAATCTCACCACAACCATAAACAATACCTGGTAAAAGCACATCGGCATTCGCCCACTTAACACCAAAAAGCATACAGAGAGCTATAAATACCGATGAGTATTTTTTTATATTCATAGTATTAAATTGGTATTATTATATCATGCTTCAAATATGGTAGGATTAAATTATGAACCTACTAACTTGGGCTTCTCGCAGACGCTTTCCCTATGAACCGCTTATACGAGTAGAAATTTCGCATAAAAATCTCATTCATAACTTACGTGAATTCAAAAAACTTGCCCCAAAAGATCAACACGGTCATCCTCAAATTGCTCCAGTCTTAAAAAGTAATGCTTACGGCCACGGTCTCGTAGAGGTTGCAAATGCACTACAGCACGAACACCACATTCCTTTTTTCATCGTTGATTCGTATTTTGAAGCAATTGCACTTCGTGCCAAAGGTATAAAGCATCATCTTTTAGTTATTGGTTATACTAGACCAGAAACTATTCGTGATTCTAATTTGAACAATGTTTCTTTCACGGTCACCAACATGGAGACACTGCGTGCCATAGCAGTTCAAAAGATTGATCACTGGCCATCGAATGAAGGTCATATTGGTTTTCGTTCATTAAATCTTCGTTTCCGTCCGAAGGTCGTTCGTATTCATCTCAAGATAGATACTGGCATGCGTCGTCAGGGCATATTGCCAAGCGAAGTCGACGAAGCAATCAATCTCATCAAACATGATGGAGCAAGTAAACGTCCAATAATTCTTGAAGGTATAACTTCCCATTTATGCGACGCCGATAATATAGATGAATCATTCAGCGAATCACAAATACACATCTGGAATAAGATAGTTGAACGATTCCAGCATGAATTCAAATCATTAAAATATGTGCACCTTTCTGCAACTGATGGCCATCGTCTAACTCCTGATATTTCAGCAAATATTTCTCGTCTTGGCATTGGACTTTATGGACTTTCACAAAATACAGCACTTAATCCTCACGTCAACCAGCTTCCTGCTTTAGAAATGAAAACTATCATTACTGGCATAAAAAAACTCTCTATTGGAGAAACAGTTGGCTACGGTAATACATTCAAAGCAATACAGGATATGACAATAGCCACTATACCGGTTGGGTATTTCGAAGGGATAGATAGGAGGCTTTCATATTCAAATAGAAACGGATCATTAAATGAAGGCGGAACTGTTCTCGTGGGCATCAAACGAATTCCTTGTCCAATTATTGGTAGAGTTAGTATGAACATTACATCAATTGATGTATCAAAAATGGCCAGCGAAGGTGCTGGCGGAATAAAGGTTGGTGATGAAGTTGTAACCATCAGTGGCGTCAGCACTGATGAAAATTCAATTGTTAATATCGCAAAAAAATGTGGCACAATTTCATATGAGATTGCGGTGCACATACCGGCTCATTTAAAGAGGGTTGTAGTTTAATTTTACTACGAAAATTTTGGTCTCGAAATTGGGTGCGCCGTGCTGGACTCGAACCAGCGATGCCCAGAGGGCCGCGAATTTACAGTCCGCTGCAATAGCCACTATGCGAACGGCGCATGATTTTTTTGTAAAAGACTCAACGAATATGAGTGTATCATTTTTTTGAGTTCTGACAAGAGTCTTGTATCGTTATAACGTACATGAATCATACCAAACTCCATTTTTCTAGCCTGCTTTTGATTAAAATCCTGGCGTACATATGGTTTAGTAAATTGTGAAATTGGAACATTACAAACTTGCGACCAGTATTCCAAGAGATATTGAACATCTTGATTTGAATAACAATAAAGATAAACTCTTAATCTCGACTCATTAATTGAAAAAATAGTTCTTAAAAATTGTAAAAATACCTTTATCATAATTGTGTCA
>CAIUUK010000017.1 GCA_903902315.1 uncultured bacterium
CGTTTGTTGACCCATTCATCCCCGCCCTACAACGTGGCATTTTTACCGAGCGGGCCGGGCGGGGTTTCCTGGGGATGAATAAGCCCCCGCACCTTGCGGGGGAACGTGGGAAATCCCAAAAACATAATAAATATATCAACCTCAACTATTCGCAGTCAATAGCATTAAATATATGTTATTATTGAGGTATAAAACCTATATTTTAGTAATTATTACCCTATTATCCCCTACCAATCCCCATGGCAAAGAAAAAAGAAACCGAGGACATAATGCAAAAAGCGAAATTTTGGAACGATATGAAAGACGAAACTATTCGTGCAATCCTCGCCATTCTTTCATTTCTAGTTACCCTACTCTCCCTTCTCGCCTCTTTCGGTAAAGCTGGCATCATTGGCTTATATGGTTATCTATTCTTTACCAGACTTTTCGGTATTGGTTACTTCCTTATTCCCCTCGTCTTTGCGATGATTGGTATCACTCTTCTCCAAGGACTTGAAAAGAAATTCCGAACATCGAAAACCGTTGGTGCTATCATTTTCTTTTTATCTAGCCTAGGAATAATTCACATCCTAGGAATAACGGTCGCCCAACCAACAACTCGTCTCGCTGGAATATTTGGATACTGGGTTGCAGCACCACTTATAAAAATTCTCGCCGTATGGGCATCATCAATTCTTCTTCTAGCTTTGATCATCATTTCAATATTCATCCTCTTTGAAATGCATATCACCGCTGAACAGCTGAAATTCTGGAAATGGGCTAAACATACAGAAAAAGACGAGTCATCAAGCAGAAAAGATGCGAAAACTGAAAAAAACATGAAACTCATGATGGACGCCGATGAAGAAGCCAATGTCGACGCAGCTCTTGCTGAAAACGCTCTTGCTGCCGCTGAATTAGAGAAGAGTATTACTGAAGCCAAAAAAATATCTTCAGATGTTAAGACGAAGAAAAGTCCAAAGAAAAACTCTGACGAATTTGGAGATGTTGAAGAAAGTGCTTTTGTAGCATCTGTTCAATCACCTCTTTTAAAGCCATTTACTCCTCCACCTCTTTCCCTTCTCGAAAAAGATCGCGGAAAACCTGAGACTAGCGATATTAAAGCCACTGCTAACATCATCAAACGCACGCTCCAGAATTTCGGCATTACAGTTGAAATGGATGAGATATCTATTGGACCATCAGTTACACGATACGCCTTGAAACCAGCTGAAGGCGTCAAACTCTCACGGATCGTCGGCTTAAACAATGACCTCGCTCTAGCCCTCGCTGCACACCCTATCCGCATCGAAGCCCCTATCCCTGGAAAATCACTTGTCGGCATCGAAGTTCCAAACGTCGCAAAAACAACAGTCGGTCTAGGAACACTTCTTGGCTCAAGTGAATATCAGAATTCCGAAAAACCTCTCATGATGTCACTTGGTAAAGACATTACTGGTAAAGCTCATTTTGCCAACCTAGCAAAATCTCCTCATGCCCTGATCGCTGGTGCTACAGGTTCTGGTAAGTCCGTCACTATCCACGCCCTCATCACTTCACTTCTCTACCGCAATTCACCTGAAAACCTACGATTTATCATGATTGACCCAAAGCGTGTTGAGCTCACTCTCTATAACAAAATTCCTCATTTGCTCACTCCGGTTATTACTGATCCGAAAAAAGCCATCCTTTCTCTCAAATGGGCTGGTAAAGAAATGGCACGCCGTTATGACATCCTCGAGAAAAATTCTGTTCAGAACATAGAGTCATTCCATAAAATCGAACCTGCCCCAGAAACGATGCCTTATATCGTTATCGTAATTGATGAATTGGCTGATATTATGTCTACATATCCACGTGAGCTCGAATCTGGAATCGTTCGCCTCGCCCAAATGAGTCGCGCTGTCGGTATTCACCTCATCATCTCAACTCAGCGTCCAAGCGTGAATGTCATCACTGGCCTCATTAAAGCCAATATCCCTACTCGTGTTGCTCTCCAAGTTGCTTCACAGATTGATTCGCGCACAATTCTCGATCAACCAGGTGCTGAAAAGCTTCTCGGTGCTGGTGACATGCTTTACCTCGGTGGCGAAATGGGCAAACCTGTTCGTCTCCAGTCTGCTTTTATTTCAGAGTCAGAAGTTAAACGCGTTGTTAAATTCCTTCATGAACAATACAAGGACGAGATCATGAGTGAAATCAATCTTGGTGCTCCGGTCGCTGAGGCTGGCTCAGGTGCAGCGTTTAGCCAGAATGCAGCCTTTGGTTCTGACATGAACCTCGACAGCGACTCCCTCGAGGAAGATGACATGTACGAACCGGCTCGCGAAGCTGTCATCGCTGCAGGTAAAGCCTCAACTTCATATCTGCAACGAAAACTCGGTGTCGGTTATTCACGCGCAGCCAAACTCATCGACATGCTCGAGGAGCGTGGAGTCATCGGTCCAGGCAACGGTTCAAAGCCTCGCGAGGTCTTGAGCACCGGCGGTCCAGCGATACCAACTAACGACGATGCTCAGATAGCCGAGGAACTCACCTACTAGTAAGACTCCCTATTAAGTGATTAAATGACTCTATGAATTTCAACCGCACCGCCACTCTTCGCCTCATTCGCTGGTCTCTCATTGGCCTTGGTGCACTTGTCATAGCTATTTATGCCCTTTCTCGTTCGCTTAACTACATCCACGGACCTCGCATCAACATTTTCCAACCTATCAATGGCTCTGCGATAGCCTCCACGACTGTAACCATTATTGGCCGTGCAGACCGCGTCAATTCCCTTTTATTGAACGGCAAAACCGTCTTTATCGATGAGGCTGGAAATTTCAAGGAGACGATTCTTCTCTTCCCTGGTCTTAATACAATTTCGCTTACCGCAAAGGATCAATTTGGTAGGACAACACAGGATCAACTGAACCTTATTGGGACTATTAAGTAAGCGCTAAAAAAATAATTGAACACTTAAAAGGATTGCGCGCAATATATTGCACTTTTTTGTACATGGTAGAATGTAAGCACTGCCCATTATTAACCGCTCAACCGTAATCAAATATAATTAAACATATGGCTCTAAATAAAAAAGTTAAGAAAGACGAAAAAAACGATAAAATTAAAAGTCCTGCCTCAACAGAAGCAGGTAGTGAACCGGAATCTGTAGTCGAAAAATATTCAGCTCCAACCAAAAAAGAAGCCAAACAAACCTCTGGTGGCATTGCTGATGCTCTCGATGCTATTCGCACCAAGTTCGGCGATGAATCAATCATGAAGCTCGGTGATAAGCCTCGAGTCAATGTAAACGCCGTTCCAACAGGCTCATTAGGTCTCGATGCTGCCCTCGGTATCGGTGGTATGCCTCGTGGACGCATTATAGAAATATTTGGCCCAGAATCATCAGGTAAGACCACTCTCGCCCTTCACGTCGTTGCTGAAGCACAGAAGCTCGGTGGTGTCTGTGCATATATTGACGCAGAACACGCTATGGACCCAGAATATGCAAAAAGGCTCGGCGTAAAGATTGAAGACCTCCTCATCTCACAGCCAGACGCCGGAGAACAAGCTCTCGAGATTGTTGATAGCCTTATCCGCACAGGAAAGATGGATGTTGTCGTCATAGACTCAGTTGCAGCTCTCACCCCTCGTGCTGAGATTGAAGGTGATATGGGTGCTCATCATGTCGGCGCTCAAGCTCGCCTCATGTCACAGGCTCTCCGTAAGCTCACAGCGATTGTCGCGAAATCCAAGACCATCGTCATCTTTATCAACCAGATCCGCATGCAGATCGGCGTCATGTTTGGTAATCCAGAAACTACTCCAGGCGGTAAGGCTCTCAAGTTTTATGCTTCAGTTCGTCTCGACATTCGTCGTATCGCCCAGATCAAAAAGGGTGAAGAAATCATGGGTGGTCGTGTCCGTGTAAAAGTCGTCAAAAACAAAGTCGCTGCCCCATTCCGCCAAACCGAATTCGACCTCATGTATAACGAAGGAATCTCTCAGGAAGGTGAGATCATCGCTCTCGGTGAAAAATTCGAACTTCTCACTAAATCCGGTTCTTCTTATTCATACGGTGAAGTAAAACTCGGTCGTGGTTATGACGCTACTCGCCAGTTCCTCAAAGAAAACAATGATGTTCGCGAAGAGATTTTGACCAAGATTAGAGAGAAGTTGAAGGTTATATAATTAAAATTTAATCAACTAAATTTAAATCGTCAGATATTTAAAAATCCACCTTATGGAAGAGGTGGATTTTTGCTTTATATACTTTATTCGATTAACATATAGCGAGGTAGCCATAACAAACGCAACAAAAAAACAAACTGGGACATATGAAAATAATTCTTGACTGGCCGATAATGCACCCGATGTGGATGCTAATAATCTGCATGATCTCTGCGATCTCTTGGTTTTTCGCTAATGAGTATTATTTGAACATTACTTCTGATAATGTAAAACATTCGGTCGAATACTCAAAAACCATAATATCCTTTTGGAATATGGCGCACTGGATTCTGTTCATTTTGCTGTTGATGTCAATCGCTCTTTTTTTAACAGCCATCTTACCGACATTTATGCACGGCCCATGATCTGCCGTCAAAACATTTCAAGCCTGGTGTTCAATTTGAACACCAGGCCTTTTTTCTAATTATCCTAACTACTACGCCAAGTTTTGCCTTTTATCCCTTAATCGGATAGACTACCCTCACTAATTACCAACGGCAATTTACAAGCATTTTGCCTTTAACTTTTAAATTATCATGTCTCTTCTAGAATATAGTGATATAACCGAAAAGAAATACATCGTTATGGACGGTCAACCATACGAAGTCATCACTTCTCACGTTTTCCGAAAACAACAGCGCAAACCAGTCAATGCTACCAAGCTAAAAAACCTCATGACCGGTAAAGTTACTGAGTATTCTTTCCATGTTTCTGACAAAGTTGAAGAGGCTGAAATTGATCACCGTGAGGTCAAATATCTCTACAATAACCGTGGTGAATGGTGGTTCTCTGAGGTTAATGACCCTTCAAAGCGTTTCAAAGTCACCGAAGATCAAGTCGGCCCTTCTGCACGATTCGTCAAAGCTAACACTATCGTCACACAACTCCTGTTCCGCGACACTCCCATGGGCTTCAAATTCCCTATTACAGTTGAACTCAAAGTTACTGAGGCTCCTCCAGGCATCAAAGGTGATACAGCAACTGGTGGTCAGAAAAACATCACTCTTGAAACTGGTGCAGTTATCAGTGCCCCACTCTTCGTCAACGAAGGTGATGTTATAAAGATCAACACTGAAACTGGCGAGTACCGTGAGCGTATAGGTAACAGTTTCCAGAAATAAAAAAGGCCCCTTTCGGGGCTTTTTTATTTAGTTTGCTACGTATGGAAGCAAACCGAGGAAACGAGCACGCTTGATAGCTGCGGCGAGCTGGCGCTGATATGTTGCACTGATACCTGTTCTCTTGCGAGCGATCATGCGACCATGAGGATTGACGAATTTCTTTAAAACTTCTGTATCCTTATAGTCTATGTGCTTTATATTATGTTGTGCGAAATAACACTGTTTTTTCATGATAATGATTTAGTTGATTTTAATTAAAATGGTATGTCATCTGGACTAATCTCCTCTGAAGGATAATCTATCTTTTCTCCTGATTCACCTGGGGCTCCCGCATCTACCTTACCTCCTCCAACTGCACCGTTTGATCCTGATCCTGAACTACTCGATCCTGCACCTGCAGATGAACCGCCTACTCCTGGACGATTACCGAACTGAACTGTCTCAGCGACTATCTCAGTACGATATTTCTTTTCATTGTTCTGTTCCCAAGAACGAGTTTGGAGACGGCCTTCAACATATGCCTGTGAACCTTTCTTCAAATACTGAGCTGAAAGCTCTGCTACACGACCGAAGACAACGACATTATGGAATTCAACCGCATCTTTGCGATTTCCATCTTTGTCTTTAAAGTTACGGTTAGTAGCTATTGCAAATGAACATACTTTGATACCTGAAGGTAGAGCTTTAAGCTCTGGATCACGAGTCAAGTTTCCTATGATAAATACTTTGTTTAGATACATAATGTTTATTGATTACGGCTTATGCCGATATTATTACAATTACGCCTCTTTGACCATATCATCTATACTTTTGTCCATCTCTTCAATCGAAGCTGGAGCACTTTCTTTATCACTAACCTTTTTGCCAGCGTGAGCAGTAACACTCTCCATCTTTTCTGTTACAACATCTTTCTTAAGAGAAATTTCTGCTGCGATTGCTGGTGCACGCTTACCTAGATAAGTATTTTCACGAACTGTACTTGTGAGCAACATACGCAAAACAGTTGGATGTGTCTCAACGAGCTTCTTTACTGATTCGATTTTATCCGACCCGACTTCGAATTTTACCCAACCAAAGAAAGCGTCATTGTATTTAACATACGATCCACTAACGTTTTTCTTACGCATTTCGTAAGCAAGCTTCATGTGATGGGGTGCTTCGTCAGCAATGACAGCAGCGCCAGCATCAGTAATAATTTTTGTGATCGCTGTAGCCTCAGTAGAAACTTTTTCCTCTGGGACTGAAGATTCGATCAAATAACCTATCTCGTAAACTGACAAATTGTCAGCATGTGTGGTTTCACTCATAGTGTGGTGTAGCCAGTGATCTGTTCGGAATGAACCGTCCAGAACCCTTTTTGCAGTTTTATTAAGCAAAATAGGGACTAACTACGATTAATTTGTAATAAACAGAGAGTACCATGAAGTGCCTTGCCTCGCAAGAGTTAGACAAAAGTAAGCCTACATATGGCCATAATTATGAGGCTTTCCATACTTTAACACCTAGCGATAAAATCCTGATCAAAAAATTATAAAGAAACGATAAAATTTCGCTCAAGGAATGATAAAAATCATAAATCAAAAAACTTCTTTGCATTCTCAATTAATTGTTCTGCCATGACCTTTTCATCTTCCTCACGGATTCTGGCAATAGCTTTGACTGTTTCTATTACAAAAACTGGTTCATTTCTTTTCCCACGATGTGGAATTGGTGGTACAAAAGGACAATCTGTCTCCGACATTATTTGTGAAATAGGAACAGCTCTAATTAATTCATTATAATCAGTAGTGAAACTGATAACACCAGTAAATGAAACCAAATACCCTCTGGCAACAATATCCCTTAAATCTCCGATCGAACCTGCAAAGAAATGGAAATTGGCTCGAACATCTGGATATTTTTTGAGCATTATCAATGCGTCTTGATACGCATTACCAATTAAACTCGTCGCTCCGATATTTTTTCCATTTCTAACATGCAACATCAAAGGCTTCCCTATTTTTTGGGCTAATTGAATATGTTTTTCAAATACTTCTCTCTGCATTGGAATCTCTTCCAACTTTGAGTGAAAGTAATCCAGACCACACTCTCCTATCGCTACAACTTTTTGATGGCTAGCCAATCTTTCAAGATCAGAAAATACTAAATCGAGATTATTTGTGTTATCTTCATAATTTACTTTTTGCTTTTTTATATCTTCTGTCGGATGTATACCGACAACAGCCCACATATTTTCATGTGATGTCGCTAACTGGACCGCACCAATAGAAGTCTCAACATCTGTACCGACTGTTATCATGGCAACACCAACTTTTTGAGCACGATCTATTACGGCTTCCCTATCAGTATCAAAATCTGAAAAATTTACATGACCATGTATGTCGATATATTTGAATGTGTGCGTTTTTGACATAAACTATTTTCTCATAAAAAGAGGCACCGTTGGAGATTTATTTAGCTTTATACACTCTTGGATTTTAAACGAGGTCTCTGGTAGTATCGCCTCCAAATGCAAAGCTATTTCAGCCAAACCTTTTATCAGTTCTTCAATGAGGATAATTGCTCCGGCTTTTGTCTCTTCAACCTTCAACTTTTTAAAAGGTTCTTCCTTTTGAATCAAGACATCCAAAGCACTTATCTTTGACCAAACAAAATCACAAGCTGATTTTATGTCATAACAGTTTATAGCATCAGTAAATTCTTTTGCTAAAGTTGGCTTTGTCTTCACCGGTTTGATATTTGCTTCAGCCATTTTCATAATACGACTAGTCAAATTACCAATTCCGTTAGCAAGATTTGCATTATAGGCTTCCTTGAATTTTTCCAATGTAAACGGACTGTCTTCAAAAGGACTAATCTCACGAGCCACATAATAACGCAAAGCATCTGCATTATATTCTTTGACTACATCTAGAGGATTGATAACATTACCTAGAGATTTTGACATTTTTATACCTCCATCACCTGTTACAAAACCATCTACCACAATAGTCTTTGATGGAGTAAGCTCAGCCGCCATGAGCATAGCTTGCCACATTGCGCTTTGCTGGCGCAGATTATCTTTACCACAGTATTGAACAACACCACCTGTTTCAACCCACCATTTTTTGAAAGCTCCAGAAACTTTTTTTTCAGCAACCACATCATCCGGCCAACCGATAGCAGATATATAATCAACCAAAGCATCAAACCAAACATACATAACATGATCTGAATCATCTGGAACCGCTACACCCCATGGCATTTTTGAGGCAAGACGAGAAATACTAAAGTCTTCCAGACCTCTTTCAACAAAAGCTTTAATTTCATTTAAACGCGAACCTGGGATAACGAAATCTGGTCTATCAGCATAAAGTTCCAACAATCTCTTCTGGAATGCACTGAATTTAAAGAAATAATTTTCCTCAGCAATGATTTCCAAATCCTGCAAAGCATGTACAGAACAACGACCATTCACCAATTCTGATTCAGTTTTTTCAAGTTCACAGCCTACGCAATATTTAATAGAATAATTTTTCTTATAAATATATGGCCCATCCTTGGCCTTGTCACCATTTTTCTTTACTAAAGCCCAAAAAGCTTGAGCTGATTTGATGTGATTAGAATCTGTAGTACGAATAAAGTTAAACTGTATATCTACAACATTAGTAGCAATACCCAATAATGGTAAAATTTCTCTGAATTTAGCCGAGGCTTGATCCACATATTTCTGAGGATCCAAGTTTAATTGTTTGGCCTTTTGATAAACTTTTATTCCATGTTCATCTGTACCGGTATTGAAAAAGACATCGTATCCAGCCAACTTTTTTGAACGAGCTATGATATCTGCACGAATATACTCCAACGCATGACCTATATGTGGTTCAGCATTCACATATGGCAGAGTTGTCGTTATGTAAAAAGGCTTTTTTGATGACATATATTATTTCAATCCACCAGATATTTCAGTCGGATGAACAAGTGAATTTTCAATCTTTTTCCGTTTTTCAACATCGTAAACATATTCCATAAGAGCAGCAGCGAGTGGAACCGCGATGATAGCACCGAGAGCTCCTGCTAGCTTTGCCCCGACAACTAGAGCGATGATAACAATGATCGGTGAAATGCCAACAATTTTTTTTACAACCAATGGATAGAAAAGCTGACTTTCGAATTGATAGATAATGAGATATAAGCCAACTAGAAGTATAGCCGCACCTGTTCCAAGATCAGTATAAGCAACCATGATAGCTGGAACCGACGAAATAACTGGACCAAAGATTGGTATGAGCTCAAAACATCCTGCCAAAACTGCCAAAACAAGAGCATGTGGTACACCAACGACCATCAGAACTAAATAGACCAAAACACCGATGAGCACACCGAGTAAGATCTGACCTTGTAACCATGAACCTATTTTCCTACGAGCTCTTCCCCACAGATTGATAATGTATTCCTGTTTATTCGTTGGTGTTATGATACGCAAAAAATTTTCTACTCCATCTTCCTGAACGACTAGATAAAATGACAAAACGATAATTAAAAGGAATGAAAGCACGCCACCAAACAGAAAGCTTGCTGTCTTAAATGCACCTGCAGATGTACCAGTAATGGCTGACTGTAGACTATTGACCAAATCAGCCAAAGAAACTGTTGAAATCGATGCTCCTGTGCTTCCTATATTTATTCCGAAATCACGAATTGGGCTCCATATATCATCGAGAGAAATCTGTCTCGGAACATTAGATAAAAACGAGATCGAATCGTTAACCAAAAGAGGCATAAAAAATATAAGTATGCATGCGACGATAGTTGCGAGTGCAAGATATATGATGACTGCTGCCACAACACGATGAATATGCCATTTTCCCAAGCGACGAACAACTGGCTCAAGGGCTGAGGCTATAACTACAGCAGAGACGACTACAAGCAAAACATCGCGAAGATAGTAGAGTGCTGCAATGACTATAACAACCAGAAAAAACCTCACTATTGTACCAGTGCTAATCGAAAATCTATTATCGGAAATGCTTGGCATACCGCTACTATATCACTATTTAAACAAGTCCGTAAACCACCCAACCAAAGAATCAAACACACTCGCTGTTGTAGTAGAAGTAGCAAATGCAGCAGAGGTGGATTGAATGCAAGTTTTGTTTGAATTATCTAGAACAGATCCTATTGGACATGAATAACTAGCAGTCGGTTGAACTACAGACGGTGGTGATACACGAATACATTTCTGATTCACTTTGGTATACCCTGTCTCACAAGTATATGTGACTGTAGCAGGTACAGGATTCGCAGATTGTTGTATGACAGCTGTTGGAGTAATGATCGACGATTTAGTTGTAGTGGCGGAACTTGGTGTGGTTGGTGTATTTATATTTGATTGATTTGTATTGGCTTTATTTCCATTCAATGTGTTCTGGAGTATCTGAGCTGGGGTGAGCTTGGTCGGAGATATTGGAGCGACTGGTGTTGTCGTGGCCGACGGAGTTACTGCGGAATACGTATTGACTGGAGTTGTTGTGGTTATACTTGATGTATCTGTGGTGATATTAGAAGTTGAATTCGTATTCATAACAGCTTTTGTACTTGCTGCAGCAGTTTTTGCATTTACAACACTAGAATAGATACCAAATGACCCATCGTTATACATCTTACGAACACGATAGTAGTAAATAGTTGAAGGAGCTAAACCAGCATTGTCGATATATGAAGTACTCGATGCTGTACCGATTTGGATGAAACCAGTTGTTTTGGAGATTGAACGTTCAACAGAGGTGTTACCTGTTAGACCTGTGGCACTCCAAGAGAGATTGATTTGCTGACCTGAGACTTTGGCAGCAAGTGAGCCTGGGGCTGTCGATTTAGCTGTTGTGGCACAGACTTGAGTACTTGGAGTAGTATTTGCAGGATTGTATACAAGGTTAACTGTATAGCAATATTGAGTTGAAGGTATGAGGTTAGAGACTGTATATTTGAGGGTTGTCGAAGCGAGAGTTACAAGATGTGTTGAGCCCGTAGAACTAATCACTGAATATGATGGATTACCATTGTCTTTTGTGTTGATAGTCCATGACAGACCGAGACTTGTCTCTGCTTTGGTTGGGATTGTGAGCGCTGGAGCTACTGGAGTAGCTGAAGTAACACTCAAAACTGAACTATATTGACCATACGAACCATCAGATAATAGATAACGAAC
>CAIUUK010000018.1 GCA_903902315.1 uncultured bacterium
CTACAAAGGACGCTGGTCAGATCGCGGGTCTCAACGTAATGCGTATCATCAACGAGCCTACAGCTGCTGCGCTCGCTTACGGATTTAACAAAAAGAAAAATGAAAAGATCGCAGTCTTCGACTTTGGTGGAGGTACTTTTGATATTTCCATTCTAGAAGTTGGCGACGATGTCATAGAAGTAAAATCAACTGATGGTGACTCACACCTCGGTGGTCGCGATATCGACAGTAAGATCGTCGCTTGGCTTGCAGATAATTTTGCCAAAGAAAACGGCATAGATCTCCGTAAAGACTCGCTCGCTCTACAGCGTCTAGACGAAGCAGCTGAAAAAGCAAAGATAGAACTTTCAACTGCAGTTCAGACTGAGATCAATATCCCATTCATCACCTCAGGAGCTGATGGACCAAAACATCTCCTCGTCACGATGACTCGTGCAAAGTTAGAAGAGCTCACACAGGAGTTCGTCGATCGTGCAATCATGATCAGTAAACGTGCTCTAGATGCCTCACCATTCAAAGTTGGTGAGATCAATGAAGTTATCCTAGTTGGTGGCCAAACACGCATGCCAGCCCTCCAGAACGCCGTAAAGGTGCTATTTGGACGTGAACCTAACATGAGTGTTAACCCAGACGAAGTCGTGGCAGTCGGCGCAGCTATTCAAGGTGGTATCCTCGCTGGTGATGTCAAAGACGTGCTTTTGCTCGATGTTATTCCACTTTCACTCGGTATCGAGACTATGGGGGGCGTTGCGACAAAGCTTATCGAAAAGAACACGACTGTGCCAACACAGCGCAGTCAGGTTTTTTCAACTGCCACTGACAATCAGCCTTCAGTAGAGATTCATATCACTCAAGGCGAGCGTGCTATGGCTGCAGATAACAAGTCTCTTGGCCGATTTATTCTCGACGGTATCGCTCCATCTCCTCGTGGTGTCCCTCAGATCGAAGTGTCATTTGATATCGATGCAAACGGTATTCTGAATGTCAGTGCAAAAGATAAGACGACTGGTAAGGTCAACTCTATCAAGATCACTGCTTCCTCCGGTTTGTCAAAAGATGAAGTCGAAAAGATGAAACAAGAAGCCGCTGCTCATGAAGCAGATGACAAGAAGAAACAAGAAGAAGTCGAGATCCGCAACGTGGCTGAGCAGATGATCTATACATCTGAAAAGGCTTTGAAGGAAAATAAGGAAAAGATTCCTGCGGATGTGAGTGCTTCAATTGAGGCGAAGATCGCTGCTTTGAAGACGGCTCGCGATGCGCAGCCATCTGATGTTTCTGTTATCAAATCGGCTTCAGAGGCTTTGTCGAGTGAGATTTCAAAGATTGGTGAGATCTTGGCGAAGGCAAATGCTCAGGCAGGTGCTTCGGCGAATGGAACCAATCCAATCAATGATGCCATGAATGATATGAAAAATAAGACTGGTGGCTCAAATGGCGCTGATGGAAAAGGTCCAGAAGGAGATGTGAAAGATGCAGAGTTCAAGGAGAAGAAGTAACATTGGTCGTGCCCAATAATGAAGAGGAGGGTAAGTAGTTTCTGAAATGAGGGTGACGAAGAAATTTCGTCAATGGCTCAAAATAAGGACTGACGAAAAAAGTTCGTCACCCCTGTTTGAGAAGAATATTCTGTCCCCCGAGCCTTATTGAAAAAGCGGTCACTTTAGTTGACTAAAGTGCTGTAAATAAAAAAAGACCCTCGTAGTGCCTCCGAAAAGTTCGGGGGTACTAACGAGGGAATGTTGAGAGATTATCGCCACACAGAAGTTATTCGTGAAATTTCATCAGACAAGTTGATTCTCCTGTTCAGGTAGGGAATGATTGACACATTTTGAAAAACCTTTGTCTTGCTGTCCTTGCTGTTGAGGTCAATCATGACGACTTGGGTCTTATTATTCGCTTTGTGTTTCGCTTGGATTACCGCAGTATCAAAATCGTCAGTGATTATGAGGCGACAGCCGCGAGTCACAGGTAACTGTGTGATTGAAAGCATAATTTCATCAAGTAACTGAGATCTGATGCTGTTACTTGCATGAATTAATCTAAATGTAATTGTAATAAACAACATATTTTTTCCTTTTCAATTGTTTCGTTCAGGCTTCCACAAACCACAAGGTCCACAGAAGGAAGAAGTTAGTGTTTAACCGCTTCTATTTGTTAAAAACCATATCATATGTTAAATTACTAGTCAATTAGGTCACAATACATCAAAATCATCCAAAACCATCACATGAAAGACTATTACAAAATCCTAGGAGTCGAAAAAGGCGCTTCACAAGACGACATCAAGAAGGCGTTTCGTAAGCTCGCGCATGAGCATCACCCGGATAAGAACAAAGGCAACGCTGAAGCTGAAAAGAAATTCAAAGAAGCGAGCGAAGCGTATTCGACATTGTCGGATGCTGGCAAACGCGCGAACTATGACAGATTTGGCGCGGCTGGCGCCAACATGGGCGGAGGCGGTTTCAATCCAGGCGCTGGAGGTTTCGGTGGTGGACAGGGATTTGGTGGCTTCGATTTTTCTCAATTCCAACAAGGTGGTTTTGGTGGAAACTTCAATGGTCAACATGTAGAGTTTGATTTAGGTGATATCTTCAGCGACTTTTTCGGTGGTGGCTCACGTCGTCCTCGCAAGGGTAATAATATAACGATCGATCTGCAAGTTACATTCAAAGAAGCGATATTTGGCATTGAGCGTGAAATCTCGACTGGTAAAGAAAAATTTTCAATCATGATTCCTCCAGGAATGGAAAATGGTCAAGGTTTACGAATAGCCGGCCGAGGCGAGGAAGGTCATGCTGGCCAAGATGGCAAACAGGGTCCACGAGGTGACCTCATCGTCCGTGTTTGGGTTGAGGAGAGTAGGACGTTCCGTAAAGAAGGATTTAACCTGATTTTAGATTTGCCGATAAAACTAACAACTGCACTTGCTGGTGGTTCAGTCGACATCGAAACTCTCGAAGGAAAGATTGAAATGAAAATCCCACAAGGTACTTCTCATGGTGAAATTTTGCGTGTGAAAGGCAAAGGTGTACCCATGACCGAACGTGGTATAGATGGTCGTCGTGGAGATATCCTCATCGTCACTCATGTTGAAATGCCCAGAAAGCTCTCCAAAAACGCCCAGAAGTTAGTTGAAGATTTGAAGCGAGAAGGGATTTAATAATGATCAATTAGCAATGATGCAATGATGCAATGATCAATTATTAGCGGTATAATCTTATATATGAAAAAAATCCTACTCTCGGGTGTCAAACCAACCGGTCAAGCTCATATCGGTAATTATTTCGGCGCGATGAAGCAAATGGTTGATCTGCAAAATTCTGGCAATTTTAACTGTCATCTTTTTATTGCTGATTATCATGCGCTCAATTTGATCCAGAACAAGGAGGAGATGAAAAAACTCACTCTCGAGCTAGCGCTTGATTATCTGGCTATTGGTCTCGACCCTAGGAAATCAATCATATTCAAACAGTCTGACATATCTGCGCACACTGAACTCGCGTGGATTTTCGATACTATTGTAACTGTTCCATATCTCGAGCGAGCACATGCTTTCAAGGATGCTGAAGCCAAGAACAAAGAGATTAACGTTGGCACTTTTAATTATCCGGTTCTCATGGCCGCTGACATATTACTCTATAACACTGACGTTGTACCTGTCGGCCAAGATCAAAAACAACACATAGAGTACGCTCGTGATATCGCCCTCAAGTTCAATCACATTTTTGGTGCAAAGGACGTCGCTGAGTATAGTGATCTCGTTTTCAAATTACCTGAACCTCTCATAATGGAAAATGTTGCAGTCGTTCCAGGTGTCGATGGTAGGAAGATGTCAAAGAGCTACAACAATACGATCCCGCTTTTTGCTACGCGCGAAGAGATCACAAAAGCCGTCATGTCTATCGTCACGGATTCTGGTATGGGTGCTGTTGGTCCAGATGGCAAACCTTCAGATGGCAAGCCGATGAATATTTATAACATTCATAAACTTTTCAAAAGTGAAGTTAAGCTTAATGAGCTCTATGAAATGAATAAGGGAAAATACAAAGCTCTCAAAGACGCTCTCATCGAAGATATAGATGAATTTGTAAAGCCTATGCGCGAACGTCGTCTAAAGCTCGCTCAGAATCCTGGTAAAGTCATGAAGATCCTCGAAAAAGGTGCAAAGCAAGCAAGGAAGATTGCGGATAAGAAGTTAAAGCAAGTAAAGGAGGCGGTTGGAGTGATTTAATGATCAATAACACAATGATCAATGATCAATTTAAGGTCAAGACTCATTCCTTTGAAGGTCCTCTAGATCTACTGCTCGACTTGATTGAGAAGCGAAAACTTTTCATAAATGATATTTCGCTTGCGAAGGTTACTGACGATTTCATCGGTCATATCAGTCAATTTGAAAATCTACCGATGGGGGAGTCGGCTCATTTTATCCTGATTGCTTCGACGCTTCTACTTATCAAATCAAAGTCACTGTTACCTGAGCTTAATTTAACCGAGGAGGAAAAAGTGGACATGCAGAGCCTCGAAACACGTCTGAAGATATATCAGAAAATAAAAGAAGCGAGTAAGCACGTCGGCGAGCTATTTAGTGGAAGCGCAGGTGGCATGATATTTGGGCAGTCGCATGCTCGTCCTGTAAGTCCGGTGTTTGCACCAGATGTTGAGTTTACTCTTGAAAAGAGTTTGTCACTTTTGAAAGACCTCATTGGTCGTTTACCAAAGAAGGAGAAACTGCCACAAGTAGTGGTCGAGAAAGTCATCAGTCTCGAAGATATGATCGGCACTCTCACCAAACGCATCCAAGGTCAACTTCGAATGAGCTTCAAAAGTTTTGCCGGCGAACACAAAGAAAATCGTGTCAACTTCATCGTGAGCTTCCTCGCTATGCTCGAGCTCGTCAAACAAGGGATTGTCCATGTAACTCAAGAGTCTAGTTTTGGAGAGATTCAAATGGAGACCAAGGAAGTGGGGGTGCCGAGGTATTGATATATTACGTTTTAATTATTTGGATAGAAAACAATTGAAATAAAGACTCTTGTTAGTGTCGTCGAACTTTTTAGCGATACGACGAAGATCCTTTTTTATTTACTGCGCTTTAGTCAACTAAAGTGACCACTTTTCAATGAAACCACGGGCAACTTTCCCTAAGGCAAAATTCACCATGCCTTCTTAGACTTTTCATTACCATCGAAAAACGTTAAACTGTACGTATGAACCCGTCTAACATACCGAATAATTTTGCCTCAAGCTTATCCGCCAAACTGGAAGCAATCCTTTTTTGGAAAGCCGAGCCAGTCTCATTCAAAAAACTCACTCAACTGCTTTTAACTGAAAAAACGGCGATCTCGGAGGCGGTGAAAGTAACAGAAGCCGACATTAAGGCCGGTCTGACAGAACTCGAAACGGCTTTGAAAAACCGTGGCAGTGGTCTGACACTCGTCCAAACAGACACAGAAGTAATGTTGGGCACTGCTAAAGAATTTTCGCCACTCATCGAGCAACTCACCAAGGAAGAGCTTTCGCGCGACTTGGGTAAAGCCGGTCTTGAAACGCTTTCGATCGTCCTATATCAAGGCCCGATTTCGCGTGCAGATATAGATTATATTCGCGGGGTTAATTCGCAATTCATCCTACGCAATTTACTTATCCGCGGTCTCGTCGAACGCATAGATAATCCAAAGGACGCCCGCAGTTTTCTTTACAAAACGACGCTCGACCTTCTCGCGCATCTAGGTGTCTCAAAAATTGAGGAACTTCCAGAATATGAAAAAGTTCGCGCAGATATCGAGGCTTTTAAGAGTCAGAACATAGAGCAAAGTACTGAGTCTACACAATCCACAGATACCACGACTACTCCAGCTGATGCTACAATAGGTGCATAATGTTTTCGAAGGCTGCAAAAATAGATCGATTTTTCCTGATATCTATCGGAGTTTTAACTTTGTCAGGTTTTGTTATATTTCTTTCAGCGTCTTTGGGACTTCTTACGCAAAATGGTGTCAGCTTTACGACGGTTGCTTTAAAGCAGATTGCTAGTCTATTTATCGGAGTTCTAGCTTTTTTTATATTTTCAAAAATTAAATATACTTGGCTTCGTCGAGGTGCTTTATTTATTTTTATAGGCGCCATCCTTGTAAATTTGCTTCTATTTGTACCAAGTTTGTCACTTTTTCATGGTGGTGCTGCACGATGGATTAACATAGGCCCGCTTTCTTTTCAACCATCTGAATTCCTGAAAATCGCTTTTGTAATATATCTTGCAGCCTGGATTCAATTCGCAAAAGATAAAATTTCGACACTAAAATTTGGCCTCATTCCATACCTCATAATTACAGCTATTCTCGGAGCACTATTGCTGGCACAATCAGATACGGATACATTTCTTATTATCGCTTTCACCGGTGTTGTGATGTTGCTTGTAGCAGGAATGCCAATCAAACATATGGCAATGGCCGGCGGTGTACTCGCTCTCGTTGTCGTTGGTGTTGTCATGCTTCGACCATATGCCTATCAGCGCGTACAAACATTCCTTTCTGGAAACGGTGATGCTCGTGGTGCTGGTTATCAGATTAATCAATCACTCATAGCCATAGGGTCTGGACAGCTTACAGGTCGTGGCTTCGGTCAAAGCATCCAGAAGTTCGGATATCTGCCTCAGCCAACTGACGACTCAATCTTTGCCGTTGCCGGCGAGGAGTTCGGCTTTATTGGCGGAAGCATCCTCGTTGCTCTGTATCTACTGGTAGCAGCGAGTGCTTTTCGTATTGCCGGAAAATCACAGGATTTGTTTGGTGCCATGGTTTCAGTCGGCATAGCTATACTCATAGTTACTGAATCATTCCTAAATATGTCAGCTATGCTCGGTTTGGTTCCACTTTCTGGTGTGCCACTTCTTTTTGTCTCACATGGAGGAACAGCCCTCATTATTATTTTGGCCGCAGCCGGCATCGTAGCTAATGTTTCCAAATACGGTAAAAATTAGTATAATACGCTCATGAAAATTCTATTTACTGGCGGAGGGACTGGAGGTCACTTTTATCCAATAATAGCTGTCACTCAGGCTATTCGTGAGCAAGCAAAAATAAAGAAGGTCTTACCACCACAGTTTTATTTCATGGCTCCTCAGAAATATAATCCTCGAGCACTTTTTGATAATGAAATCGAATTTGTCTATGTTCCAGCAGGGAAGATCAGACGTTATTTTTCGATTTTAAACATAACTGATGCATTTAAAACCGCATCTGGATGTTTTATAGCTCTTTTTAAAATGTTTTCAATTTATCCTGATGTCATCTTTAGTAAAGGTGGTTATACCAGTTTTCCTCCACTTCTCGCAGCTAGAATCCTGCGTATACCAGTTGTAATTCACGATTCTGATAGTCATCCAGGTCGTGCAAATATTTGGGCTGGAAAATTTGCAAAGAGAATCGCTCTTTCATATCCTAGTGCA
>CAIUUK010000019.1 GCA_903902315.1 uncultured bacterium
AGCCGCTGTATTTGCAATATCAGTCCAAGATGTGCCACTATTGATTGACGATTGCCAACGCTGAATAGCACCAGTATTACTAGCTAATGTCAATACGCCACTAGTGCTGCCGTTACAAATAGGGGCTCCGCCAGTCACGCTACCTCCTACGTTAATGGCATTCACGGTAACTGTTGTTGGAGAAGAAAATACTTCAGGGCACGCACCACTTTTCACCCCAGCCCTAAAGTCTGTGGTTTGAGTTAAATTTCCAGAAGTATAAGTAGCCGCTGTATTTGCAATATCAGTCCAGGATGTGCCACTATTGATTGACGATTGCCAACGCTGAATAGCACCAGTATTACTAGCTAATGTCAATACGCCACTAGCGCTGCCATTACAAATTGGGGCTCCGCCAGTCACGCTACCTCCTACGTTAACCGCATTCACCGTTATCATCCCTGCCAACTCTTTTTTTCCACATGCCCCAACTACACTATTTGTTGCAGTGATGGTGTAACTATAGACTCCAGATATGGTTGGTGTACCACTTATTGAAAGTGAACCATTTGTAGTAGTGGTTGATGCCGTATATGAAAAAGTTAAACCATTTAAAACACCACTTGGAGAGAGTACCACAGGTGTTGCTCCATCTAAAGAGATTGATATGGAAACATTTTCCTCATACTTTGTGGTGTAATTAATATTGGTAACGTCACTATTAACACATACAGTTTGAATATTTGTGGTGGCAATTAATGGGTCTAATGCCAACTCAACGCATTTTGGGCAATTTTTGGTTGCTTCAATGGGTGCTGATACGGAGTAGGATCTACAAGGATAGTTGAAATCTGGTATAGTTGAACCACCCTTTATTCCATCTAAATCTGATTTAGTACCTGTAACGGTTCTGAAATAAACTTTAGCTCCATTTGCCATTCCTTGTATGAAATTGACATTATTAGTAGGGTCAACCACAGTTAATGGATTTATTGTATAAGGCAAAACAGTTGGATTAGTGCCATTATCCAAAACATCCGTAAACACGTGCCAATTCGCATCAAATAATGGATCAGTAAGAGCCAATGTGTTATATTGGTATAAATAATATGGTTTGCCGCCATAAAATGTATTCATTTTATCGGTAACTGTGACCTGTAAATTAAATGGATCCTGACAAATATCCTCTTCAATTGTTTGTGTTGTAGCATCAAAATAGCTGTTCACATCTGGTGCCGAGCAAATCATAAACTTTATGTCATCTAATGCTAGATCGTTTCCTTTACCTATTTTGTAATTTTTTTTGTTGATAATCTTGAAAGAAATAGGGCTATTGCCATCATAATCATCCACTTGAAAGCTTAATTTTGTCCATCCAGCTGGTGCTAGATTATAAGTTATATTGTTATAAGTATATGATCCACCATTAGGCGTATTACCTGATTTTGAAACTTCTTTGCTGAAAGAACCACTTCCATTATTATATGATAGAGTACAGTCAACGTCAACAGGATCTGGATTACCACTGCCAGCACAAGTCAACCAACATTCAAAGAAGAGCGAGCCTTTACACAATGTTGGGAATGTTCTTTGATAGAGCACCTCGTTTCCCTGCGGGTTATCCATAACATTTATCAAATATGCCGCACCCTCAAGTGTT
This sequence comes from uncultured bacterium, assembly GCA_903902315.1. Lineage (GTDB taxonomy): Bacteria > Patescibacteriota > Minisyncoccia > Phycocordibacterales > PALSA-1337 > C7867-002. Next base: position 1,640 of record CAIUUK010000019.1, read on the forward strand.
CCAGAATGGTCGTAAGGCCCTTCGTTTGCCGAGCCTGTAATGCCACCAGGTGTACCCCAATACCAATTGTTTGTAACTGGTAAGTTTGCACAAATAGCGTATTCACCATCTCCTACATTTCCACTTCCAGAGTAACTGTGTGGGCCAGTTGGGGGAGTATCTAAACTATTGCCACGGGAAGAAGGGTTGTTTTTCTCAAAAGAATACATATAATCATCCTTAACTGTGATATTCTTACTCAATATTGGTTTTAGAATATCGCTATAATCATCCCATATTAAAGTTTTTGGGCTTCCTATTTCAAATCGACCAAAGTCATCCTTAAATATTGTTTTACGCGATTTACCTCCATCGCAACAGGCAATAGATTTTATGGAATATTCGTTAGAATTATATGTTTTTCCATCG
>CAIUUK010000020.1 GCA_903902315.1 uncultured bacterium
CACCCTTGGGAATTGCGTTTGAAACATTCAGTGCTGTCTGTGCATATAGAGCGTTTGTTGCATTCCACGCATTGGCTGCGCTCAGTGCATATGCCACGCTGGTCAGCTTTTGACGAGGAAGCATTTCAGAAGTCAACGGATCGACGGTAATTCCGATATAGGTGGTGCCGGTCAACTTGTCAGTTGGGACGGAATTGACGTCGCCCAGAACGATCGAAAATTGTCCCTTAATCACATCAACAGGTTTTGCAGGCTCTTCCCAAAATTTAGAACCACCCATTGCTGTGGTGTACATCCGAAACGTCATCGATTTCTTGGCAGTAACCGGCGCTCCGGTACTATCAGTCAACGTACCTTGATAGTTCAAGGTTTGCGGTACACCTCCGGCAACCGCCATCACTGCACAACAACACACGACAACCACCACAAAAACTACCCTTAACGACTCTTTCATGCCCGCCTCCATCATGCTGATTTTTCGTGAATGTATTCGTGACTAATCCGCTGAACAGTTTGTTAATGGAGTTATGTCACCAAAACTAGGTCTAGATTCCGGCTTGAGGCCTGCCGGAATGACAATTTTACTTTGCTGTATTGTTTAGAAATGAATGCTGCGAAAATCGACAAAGGAAGACATACGCTGATAAACGTAGAGGTGAGGCATGAAGAGCGTGTAGATGATTCATGTAAAGTCACTTTGGCAACCCCTCTTTCTCCGTTTGGAGACGGTGGCTTTGCGTCGCTCGGTCGCCCGAGTTTTGCCATTGCGGTGACAACATTTATTTAGCCATTATTTCATGAACAGCTTTAACAAATATCAAAACGCTTTACAAGTGACATTTATCAATGACTTAGCGGCGAATACCATTCATTAAAATAGTGCTTTCATATATTCATACAGACATCAAATCATGCCGCAACAATATCAATAAGTTACAAGTCACATTAGTCGTGGCTTTTATAAAAAATATATCAAGATTTCTGTAAATTCTTCAGCACTACTCACTCAAATCATCCGTAGCAAAATGTGAGTGAGAGTAAGCCTCATCAGAATGCCCGTCATCGATGGTGTAGAATAATTATCGGCTCTATTCGACCACAAATATCGACCCTTTCCGATGGTAATGTATGACTTTCTCAAGCGCTGCCCGCATGTTTCAAAATATTTCATAACGCTTCTAGCTAGTTACGTATAATTTCTACTTGACAGTTTCCACTTTTAGGACATAAAATCGCTCATCTTTTACACTCTTTCCCCGAAAGAGACTCCGCGAGCTTTATTGCTTCCGGACAAACTTCTTCGGATAGCCCGAGGAAGAATCACCCCGGCAGGGATGAATTATCCGATCAGATCAGGCCGCTGTTGCCCCCTCTTCGGATTACCTTCGAATCAGGTAGCCATACCTTCTCGAACCGTCGTTTGAGCAAAACGACGTAAATCACCACTACAGGTGCGCCTGCAACATCATCTGCCCCCTGACAACCATATGCTGATTTCACAACCCGTTCTGGCCCTTGCCGGAGTGGGTTTTTTGTTGCCAAAATTCCACGACAAGCCGGAAGAACAGGAAAAGCAGTCTACCACTGAGGCACGGAGACACGGAGAACTTCAAAATCCTGAATTCATAATAATCAACATTATTAACAGGATACCATTCGGGAAAACCATTGAGGTACTTAAAAAGTCAAACCGTTTGACGCGGATAAAATCTAATAAACGCGGATCAACAATGAA
>CAIUUK010000021.1 GCA_903902315.1 uncultured bacterium
ATTGTGCGTGTTGTACAATCATTATTACGTTTCAATCTCTAATTAATTATTATTCTCCTAATGAAAAAAAATAAAAAAATGGCAAAAAAGACCGTAGCCAAGAAAAGTCGTCCAACAAAAGATTCTTCAAAAAAATCTAAAGTGTCTTTAACTAGCTCAGCAGTAAAATCTAGACCATCAAAAACAGGATCTTCAAAACCAGTTAAAAAACTTACTGGTGCAAATAAAGCCAAAGATTTTGAAACTCGTGCAAATAAGCTCATCCTCAAGGGCAAGAATCGCGGTTTCGTGACTTATGATGAGATTCTCAAAGAATTCCCTCAGATCGAGAATGATATTATGTTCTTGGACGAGCTTTATACAAAGTTCACCACGGCGAACGTGGACGTCCTCGAAGGAGGAGGTTTGCTCGAAGTAGATGACCTAAAGGAGAAGGATGCAAAGAAACATCCTCACTATTCTCGTACAGGCTCTGATTCGGGTTATGATTCGATTCAGATGTATTTGAAAGAGATCGGACAGTATCCTCTTATCAATGCAAGTATGGAAAAGGAGTTGGCAAAGCGTATTCAGGCAGGTGATGAAGAAGCTAAAAATCTTCTCGCTAAAGCTAACCTCCGTCTAGTCGTTTCGATTGCAAAAAAATACGTAGGACGCTCGCCTGACCTTACTTTACTCGATCTTATTCAAGAGGGAAATCTTGGTTTGTTTCGTGCCGTCGATAAATTTGATTGGACAAAGGGTTATAAGTTTTCAACTTATGCAACATGGTGGATTCGTCAGGCTATAACTCGTGCTCTAGCCGATCAGTCGCGCACTATTCGTGTGCCAGTCCACATGGTGGAGACGATTGCGAAATATAAACAAGTAGTTCGTCGTTTGACTCATGACCTCGGTCGTGAACCTCTTCCAGACGAGATTGCAACAGAAATGGGAATGGATGTTGATAAAATTTATCAAATTGAAAAGATTGAACAAGATGTTGTTTCTCTAGAAAATCCAGTTGGTGACGATGATGATGGCAAGTCTACTCTCGGTGACTTCATCGCTGATGATAAAATTCTTTCACCAGAGCAGGAATCTTCACGCCGTATTTTGCGTGATCAGGTCAATTTGATCTTGAATGATCTCTCAGAAAAAGAGCGCAAGATTCTAGAAATGCGTCATGGTTTAAATGATGGTATAACTCACACTCTCGAAGAGGTTGGTAGGGAATTCGGAGTTACTCGTGAGCGTATCCGCCAGATCGAAGCCAAGGCTCATGAGAAGATACGACAGCATGATCAGTCGGGAAGGTTGAAGAATTACTAGGGAGAAGTAATCAGTAATCGGTAACTGGTAAACGGAAATAGCCCTTATCTGAGGGTTATTTTTGTGCAGATATTAACTTGACAATATTACTAATCAGTTATAGCACATATTTAGTTTTAAGGAGAACGTGTGTTTTCCTTCGTCTAATCAAACAGACGGCTGATAGAAGTGGGCACTGTTCGTTGAGAACGGAAAGCCCTTGTTGCTGGCAACCGCCGACAACGATTTGGTTATCGGCAAGGCATACCGTGTTGTCCACACTTCACATCCGTATCCCAAAATGGGGGCGCAAGTGACATCACGGCTCGAAGAGGTTGAGTGACCTGAATATTTCAATCACAAAGTTCCGTCAGCAAACACTGTCGGACTTTTTTTATTCACAATTAACAGGGGTTTGTAACTTTAAAAGTGGTCACTTTAGTTGACTAAAGCGGTCAGTTTTCAAAAGAGTATGTTAGGTGGTGTAGAGCTACATAAATATTATATAGAATATTTTGGATGAGTCTTTTCAGATATGAAAAAATCGCCGTCCTGTGAAGGTCGGCGATTTGCGATTGCAAGATTAATTTTTGGGAGTAATGTGTTCCCCGGCACATTCAAATGCGGGATGTTCTGATAGGGGACCAGTGTCGCCGTTTGACATGATGGCATGACCCAGGTCATCGAAGCCGACGATTCCGCTCGCAATGAGACGCATGACAGGAAACGACCATCCGCGGGGGAAGTAGATTTCAGTCATGATATCGTCAAGTTTGAACGGGCACTCCGAGATGTCACCTTCATAGACGGTGGCCATTTCGGTGTTAAGGTTGAATTCGACCCAAATAAATTTGTGGTGTTTTCCGTTTGAGATTGCCTTTGGCGTGAAGCTGGCATAGTCGGGTTCTCCGCCATTCATTGCGGTCATGACACGGATTAAGAACTCAGACTTTGAGCGCCAGTGCCAAGCGTCGTAAGGCTCACCCATGCCGTGTATGATGTTGTAAACTTCGTTGAGTGGATCAAGGTTGACCCTCTTCGGTCCAGCGATTATTTTTTTCATTTGTTTTTCACTCCTGCCACTTTGTGGCTTTGTAGGTTGGTGCTTCGTTATTTGGTCAGTTGCAGAGCGGTAATCCGCACTTACAAGTAGACTATTTCAAACAACGAATTCGCTCGCTATTATATCACTAATCTATCAAAAGTCAACTTCTTTGAAGTATTTAATCATCGCTATAAATAACCATATTTTACATGGTAGAATATCCTCATGTCACAGAAATCTAACCTTGCAAAAAACGACCTTAATACCGAATTCGACTTGCAATACAAACGCCTGAACAAGGCTCAGAAAGACGCGGTAGACACGATAGAAGGTCCTGTAATGGTCATAGCTGGCCCAGGAACTGGTAAGACGACTATTCTAACTCTTCGCATAGCGAACATCCTGAAGCGCACGGATACGCCTGCTCACGGCATTTTGGCTATCACTTATACTGACGCAGGTGTAAAAGCTATGCGTGATAAATTGCACAAAGTTATTGGTAACCGCGCACATGAGGTGGCCATTCATACATTTCATAGTTTTTCAGCAGCGATGATAGCTGAATATCCAGATCATTTTTTACATCTTGATGGCTTGCGACACATGGCAGATGTTGAACAGGAATCACTCATCAGAGACATCATAGAAGATCCGATGTTTGGCGACATCCATCCGATCGGCAAACCTGATGCATATATTTCTGCAATTTTGCATACCATCGACACTTCTAAACGCGAAGCTCTTACACCAGAAAAAGTCCGCGAACATGCAGAAAAGCAGATTCAATTTATCAAAAATGACGAATCATCCATCTCAACTCGTGGTATAAGCAAAGGTAAGCTCAAAGCAGATGCGCTCGAGCAGATCGCTAAATGTGAAAAGACCGTTTTATTTTCATATGTATATGAACGCTATGAAAAAGCAAAGCGCGAAGCCAAGAGGATTGATTTCAACGACCTTATAATAGAACTTTTGTCTGCGCTCAACAAAGACGAGCTACTTCTCCGTATGATTCAAGAAAGGTTTCTGTATCTTCATATCGATGAGCATCAGGATACAAATGATGCGCAAAATCTAATAATAAAATTTATCGCTGATTTCTTTGAGACACCAAACGTCTTTATTGTTGGTGATGAAAAGCAAGCTATATATCGTTTCCAAGGTGCTTCAGTTGAAAACTTTCTAGGCCTGCAGAGACATTGGAAAGAAGTAAAAGTCATCCGGTTGGATATGAACTATCGTTCCCACCAGAACATTTTAGATGCAGGATTTTCGATGATTGAAAATAATTATGAAGGAGATGAACATAAGGATTTACGAGTTGAATTAAAATCGGGTATAACACAAGGAATAAAAGAAGAAAGGAATAATAAAAATAATGAACCACGACCACTTGATATTGTAATTGGAGAAAATGTTTCAGCCATTGAGACATATCTTGTAAATGAACTAAAAGAAATTTCAACCAAAGAACCGAATGCAACTGTGGTTATAATTACACGACGAAATCGTGATCTGGAAAGAGTTATTAGATTACTTGAATCAGAACATATACCAGTTTCATCAGAAAGAAGTGTAGATATTTTCCATCATCCTGTTGGAACAATTTTCTTTGACATAATTGAGTATTTAAATAATTCATCTAATGTCGATGCACTCGGTAGAACGGTTGCAGCAGGTTTGTGGAATATGAGTTTTGATGATTCTGTTTTAATTAATAAACTATTACGCAGTGGTCAGACTGCTGATTTAGAGAAAAGAATACCAGCCTTGTTGCATCTGCAAAGAAAAATATTAAACGATGGTGCACTCGGCTTTATTATAGAAGTTGCTGAAATGTCAGGATTTATAGGACTAGTTGCTTATGATCCAGCGTATATCCATGTCTGGCGTGGAATAGTGACTCTAGCAGAATCACTTACTCGTGAAGGAAATATACAAAATCCAAGCGAACTTATATCTGCATTGTTAGCGTACCGTCTCTCGGCTGAATCAAAGACAGTAAAAGTCTCTGTTGGAGCTCCTGATTTGCCAATTCAAGCTATGACCGCCCATGGTTCAAAAGGTTTAGAGTTTGATTATGTTTTTATTCCGTATGCCACAGAAGAAGCATGGGTTGGTCGGGCTAGAGGAGCTTCGTTTGTTTTACCTCAAAAGGAAGTGATCAATCACGATGTTCGTGATACTCGTCGTTTGTTTTACGTAGCTATCACCAGAGCAAGAAAACACGCAGTTATCTTGGTTGGTAGAGAAGAGTCAGATGGGAAAGTTTTGACGCCTTTGAGGTTTATTGACGAGCTCAAGAAGGAAACTGTGAGGGGTGTGGTTTTGCCTCGTGAAGATAATATGTCTGCACTCCAAGGTTCAATGTCCAAGGCTAAAGGTTCAAATCAAAATTCTGACTATGCTGATAAAATTATTGGTTTGGCAAAAAAAGTTCTACTTGATACTGGTTTGTCAGTAACTGCTCTGAATAATTTTATTGAATGTCCAAGTAAGTTTATCTATAACAGTGTTCTCAAGTTACCACAAGCTCCATCTGCTGCATCAGAAAAAGGAACAGCTATGCATGAAGCTATGGCGAATGTTTGGAAGTCCTCAGATAAAATCGTGAAAAATATAGAGAATGTTATCAAAGATTCAGTTACGGAATATTTTGAGACATCTTTTTTGGCGGTTAGTGAAAAAGAAGCAGTTAAAAAGGAATTATTTGAAAATGCACCAATAGTTTCAAAAGCCCTGGAATCACATTTTAATTTAATTAATATAGAGAAAATTGGGTGCCAAATTTTCACTGAGCGCTGGGTTAAAACAAATTTTCAAGCCAAGAATCCAGAAGATTCGAATGGCGATTTTATTAACATTCCTATTCATGGAAAACTCGATGCTATAGTCGAATCTGGTAATGAAGTGAATGTTTTTGATTACAAAACAAAACAAGCCATGTCAGAAGCTGAAATAAAAGGCGAGACTAAAAATGGGACTGGTGATTATTTCCGTCAGCTAGCATTTTATAAACTCCTTTTACAGAATGATCCACATCGGAAAAATCGTAGGATAGTACCAGCTTTGGTCTTTATTTCACCTGATAAAAAAGACAGATGTCCTGTAGTTACTTTACCAATATCTGACGATGATATAAGCAAGGTCAAACAAGCTATTCAATCACTAATAGACGCAGTGTGGACTGAGTCTATTATTCAATCTCATTGCGGAGACAATAAATGTGAATGGTGTGGATTGAAGGGAATTAGGCTGGCGAAATAATTACTTTACTTCTGTAAGAAGTGTATCAATTGTATTTTTCAATGTTGCAAATGATACCGCGCCAGCTAGAGGGATTTTTGTTCCATCAGGAGTGATAATAACATTGTAAGGAGTTCCAGAGACACCAACATTTATACCATCTGTATATTGAGCATCAACTTTGCTTTTGAGTTGGCCGCTCGAAAGACAGTCATTAAAGGTGGTCTGATCAAGTCCAACTGCTTTTGCAATAGCAACGAGTTGAGCTGAATCATCCGTAACACTTCTGTCTGTAGATCCTTGGAGAGGGAATTGATCATACCATTTCTGTTCAAAAGACCAGAATTTGTCGTTTCCACCAACAAAAGCAGCGCACTCCAGAGCTTGTGCCTCGTGACCTGCGTTTGGATGAAGGATATTTCCGTTTTGGTCTGGCTTATCTAAAGGAAAACTGCGATAGACCCAAGCAACTTGTCCACTTGGACCATATGTACTCATGACTTGTTGCATGGTTGGATTGAACATTTTACAGAAAGGGCAAGATGGATCAGAGTATTCGACTATTTTTATTTGAGCGTTTGGATTTCCGTAGATATGATCAGTTGAAGTTATTGGAGCCATGGTTAGTGTTGGAATTTGAGGAGTATTCTCGGTTGTTGCGTCAGTATTTTTTGAAGCAGGATGAAAAGCATAAACAACGGCAATAGCAATAATAGTGGCTGCAATGATAATTGCCCCAGGAATACTCATAAATTGTGGACGATTGTTGCTTGGTTCCATGTGATTAAATTAAAATGGTAATGTAAATGTCATAGACACTGGTTCAAGTATACCCCATTTCGATGTATCCAGCTTTATGTCTTTGAGATTACCAGAATCGCGGTATTTAAGTAGTTTGTTTTCTAAAGCATAATCATAGAGCTGTCGTGTGATTTTTACATCATCTATGCAGTATTTTATGATCTTTTCTATCTCGCCAGCTTTCCACCATTCAACTGCTTCGAGACCGTGACCAGTCTTCTTTATTCCAAGCGTAGCTTCAGCGACCGTATCAAGTTTAAGGCGGCGACCGAGTTTGAGTTGTACCTCACGCATAAGGTCGATGCTTTTTATTTTGGAAATGTCGCCAGGGTAATATTTATTTAAAAGAGGGATATCGAAATGATCACCATTCCATGTGACTAGAGCATCAGCTTGTTCAATAATTGGCCAGAGTTTGCTCATATCAGTTTCTGTAAAACTGGAATAGGCTTCTGGACCATCACCTTTGGCTGAATCGTGTATACAAATAACAGATATATCTAAATCTATAGGATCATTTGAACCGACATCCTGAAAGAGGTTTTTTGTCTCAATATCAAAAGTAATTATGCGCATGAGTGTACAGTATAAATGAATAGTGAAAAAAAAGAAAAGGCCATCGAGATTTCCCGACGGCACTTTATTTGTCTACAACATTTTCGTTCGCTGGTTTTAAGTTTTATTGGTCGCAACGTTTGAAGTGGTTGTAGATGTCATTTGAACTAATCCATGACCAACCGGCGATCTGCACACCAACTGGTGCAAAGGGCATAGCCCAACGACTTAACCCACTAATGTCAGTTGTTTGGCCATTTCTGGTTACACAACCCAGACCTGATGACATCAGTATGCACGAGGCAACCAGTGTCATTACAATGCGATTTAATTTATTTTTCATAATGTCTCCTTTGTTTTAAGATTATCATGTTTAATAGCTAATGTCAATAGTGTCATTTATACACAAATACAGAAATTAATGAGGTAATATATATGTTAAACTTCTATCAGTCATTTTTATAGTTATGATAAATTTAATCTAATGAATAAAATATTTTATACAATAACTTTAACTTCGTTTTCATTCGTATCTGTTTTTTCTCCGATGTTAAATGGTTTGGAGTCTCAAGCTCAAACACCATCGAATGTCAATAGTCCTTATAGTATGAATTTCATATCGATTGGAGATAAGGATGTGTGGCAAAAAACTTTTACACAAACGATACGATATAGTCAATCAGCTGAGTTGCAAAAGTTAGTATTCGATACTTTAAAGGCGTCTAATTCAATTAATCCTGCTACCTTGGGAATTGCAGTTTACCTTGTACCAACAGGCAATGTCCCGATTGCTTCAACTTCAAAAAGCTTTAGTTTGTATTTAAAGACAGCATATCCAGCAGTTTTTAAATCAATTAAAGCACCAACAACAGCTGCTGATGTTGCCAATTCTCTTACGCCGTCTGCTTTTCTGTATCCATCTCAAATATCATCTGATATGAAATGGGGATATTATGTAGGTTATTTACCAGTAATAGAAGGCAAAATTGTAACTGGTAATCAAGCTCCAAATATAGCTTCGAGTACCCATGTCATTCCCGATTTTAATTTCTCATGGATACCAACTGGTTCATACAATGTATATTTGGTCCAAGGAGTTGCTTCTTATATAGATCAATCAGGAGTAAATCAATCCGTGGCTTTTCCAATAGAACCACCTTTTGGTAACTATGCATATATACAAAAAATGGCGAAAGCTGAGGTTGGTGCGTATGTAAGTGGTGGTGTAGATTTTACGAATCCTGGTTACAATACAGAGCTGTTTCCTATGCCAAGCTCTGCTACTCGTCCGATCAAGTTTTCAATTCTGAATAATTCATCGATGGCGACTGAGACGGATAGTGTCATTACTGCAATTAGTCAGCCTATATTAGTAACTCCTGCTCCAAAGCCAGCAATACTCGTTACAGCGCCGTCTAATTTGACCGAAAATGATTTGTGGCACAAAGGTGCAATTCATAAAGTTACCTGGTTGAGTAATTTTGAGCGTTCTCATATCAGTAATACTGGAGTCAAGTCGTATTACGATATCTCTATCGGAACTCCGTATGGTTACACATATACTTTTCCTAAGGATACATTTTTGACTGGCAATACTTCTTTGATTACACAAGTTTCTCAACAGATCATATCAAAATTTGGGGATAATATTAGCTCATCAAAAACAATTGGTGCGACATTAGGAAAGTATATATCAAAAGATAAACTTAAAAATGCACTTGTAGGTAATATCAACCTTTCTGAACCAAGTGCCGCTCTAGATTCTACAGATCTTGCACTTATCAAAGTAGGATTAAATTTCATACCTGTTGTAGGTAGTGTTCTAAGTCTTGGTATTACTGTGTTGCAGGACTTCGGTGTATTTGATCCAGAGCTACCTTATAAAGTTAGTGCGTATTTCCAAGCTATTCCGTATAATTCCGTTACTGGTGAATTAAGTAAAAAGAGATATTTGATGCGCCCATATACTGCTTCAGCTCTTGCAGGACTTGATCAATACATTGAAACAGGAAGTGCCATGGTTGTTGTAGATCAGTTACCACTTGGAAGTTATGTTATCAATATGTGGGGAAATTGGGGTGCACCAGTCAATATTATTGCCACAAGTTCACCGTTCACTGTTTTACCAAGTGATAACTTTGGCTCTGCTATTACTTCTATTACAATCTCAACTAGTACTAAAGCGGGAATACATCTCAAGATAACAGGGGCAGATTTTACGCAAACAGGAAATTCCTTGGTTATAGATCAGGTAGATGCCTCGAAATTATTGATTAGTCATATTACTACGGTTCAAAATCTCAACGCAATCAGATCATTTGTTGTAAATGGTCAAAAGGACACAATATCTACTGATATAGCTCAATTAGAATCAGACAAAACATATAAATTTGTTGTTGAGAATACTTTTGGTTCAAGTAGGCCATTTTATAAGATATACAATCCTTCAAGCCAATCATCTGTAACTGGTAGTTCGACAATGAACGATCCTAGACGAAGTCCTCCTGTCATTGATGCCTCATCAACATATACGGGTATTGGATCGACAACACATGCTACATCCTCTGATACTTCTGTTCATTCTGGTATGCATGCAAATATACAAATCACAACGACATATAGTTGTCCAAATTTCTATAATTTATTTGGACAAACATGTGAAGGAGTTGAAATTGGTACAAATAATTTACCAACAATAAATAAAATTTCAGCTACTCCTGTGTATTCGTGTCCAACAGGCTATACGGTTGATGTTGCAAATACTACATGCTTAAGTAATAGATTATAGGGTATTTAATTTTATAGACTTTTATAAATTGAAACTCTCTTCTTTGCCAG
>CAIUUK010000022.1 GCA_903902315.1 uncultured bacterium
CCCAGATTATGTCAAATTAATTTGATTTTTAACACAGTTGCTCCTAGGCTTATTATTTTTTATATCTTAAGTCGAAATTACATTTACCAGTAAATAAAAGTTAGAACTTGTAATTAACACCAATCTTGGCAGTAGAAATACCATTGATTGTATTAGTTGTTGTAAACAAAGCACCACTCGGGTCATTACTAAAAGAACTAACGCCTGCCTGTGTTCTATTGATACCTAAATAAAGATACTCTGTCTTAATAGAAATATTTTTAGACCATATAAATGGAAGAGCATATTCAACACCGCCACCAATTGCATATCCCACAGAATTACTAGTGCTTGAAGTAGTAAGGTCTGTGGTTACACAGCACGCCCCATTCCATCTAGCTTGTGTGTTAGTAAATACTGCGCCACTTTTTATGTAGAAAAGCGTTCTATCAAGTGCATAGCCGATTCGACCACCTACAACACCATATCCGTAGGATCCTCCAATGTTAAGGTTGTTTTTAGTGCTAACATAGCTAGATAAATTATTGTTTGAGTCAGTGCTACTTCCATTCATATCCAAATAACCATACTCACCTTCTAGACCAACTAAATAGGGTGTTTTTCCTATTTGCCAATTATAGCCAACAGTACCACCTCCTATAAAGCTTGCTTTAGTATCGTAACCATATGAGTTATTGGTATCGAATGTTCCATTTCCATTTGTATCTAGGGCTCCCTGAGTACTTGTTGAAGTGCCTGCCGCACCACCAACAAATCCCCCGACATAAACTCCTGTCCAGTCATAGGATGATTTAGATATGGTGTCCTCCGCTAGAACTGCTTGAGTACTGGTTGTTATCAAGCCAATACTAATCAGTAATAGTGTTAGTGATTTATTGAATTTCATTATACATACCTCGTTATGGATTTCTTTAAATAGCAAATATTAATTACTGATGTTACGCAGTTCGTAATTTTTGCAGCTCTGCATAAGCCATTTGGTTCGCCTTGATGAATAGCTTGGATCGTAATGCAAAATGATTGGCCTTGTGTTTTATCTTCAGACATTCCAGCTTGAATACAGCATAAATCGACATGAAGACATGATTGTTCTGTGTGGTGATGGTACGGGTTGGTGATTTTGCCAGCCCCGCATTGGATTTTAATGACTTATGAAACTCCTCAACTTTCCACCGTTTTTGGTAGATTGCTGCGACTTGTTCGCCATTGCACGTTAAATCACTGCACACCAGATTCAACAAGCCAAGGCTGTCGTCTTTGTTTGTAAAGATTCTGCGGACAAAAATCACCTCATGAGGAAAACCTTTCATCCAGCCTCGCACTGCTTGTTTATCTGTCAATTCCAGTTGACTGATTCGTACAAAGCGTCCTTCTTTTTTGTCTTCTTCTGTTAACGCCACCAAGCGGTTATCTTTTAGAGCGCTGATAAAGTGCTTGTCTTTTTTCAAAATAAATTCAAAATTCTCCTTGCTGGCAAACCAACTGTCCGTTAACACATAGCGAAACTTGATGGCGTTCGCCACGCAAGTAGCTATCATCTCTCGCATCAGCTCATTTTTTGTGACATCACTGGCTCGTTTGATCTTTCGAGTTAGCACATCACTAAACTGGTGGGGCTTGCGCACCACTTCAAAGGCTACAGGAATTGATACATCTGCACTATGATATAGGGC
>CAIUUK010000023.1 GCA_903902315.1 uncultured bacterium
GAAGGCTCTTATCTATCTGTTCCAGAAGAATCCATTCAGGTTTGAGACCAACAATCCCTATCTTGGGCAGTTTAACCTAGAGGATTCGAAGTTCTATGAGTTCAATAGGTTTGATTTGGATACGTGGGAGTATAAATAAAAAACCGCGCACACCACCTGTGTGATGTGCGCGATGTGAGGAGCCTGCAGTCAAGATTTAACCGGAAGCAGCGGATACTCGAACCCCATAAGCATTGTCTGTCCCATGTCGACAAACTTCCAGCGCCAACCTTTGCTTTTTCCGTGCTTGTAGTAGTAAACACACAGAATGTATTGGTTAACATCATGATCAGATCTAAACACGGAGCCGAATAGATATAGCTTCTGAATATTATTCCGGAAAAGCCACTTGAGAGCAGAATCATTAGCGATTACATTTTGAAGGAAGCGGGCGCCGAGTCTGATGTGCGGCTGACCCTTTACTTCATCGAAAATATTTTTGAAGCCACCTTGCCGGCACATTTTGCGCTTGCTGACTGTTACGTATTGCAGATCGTCAAGATTTACCTGACGAATGTCCATTTCACGGGCATCGTGCTCAAGCAACGTGAATCCGTCTTCAGTGAATTGGGACGTGACGAAGTCATCCGCATATGTAACGAGTGGATTTCCATTATCAACCACCCGTTTGACAGGGTCGGTGTTAGGAATGGCAGATGACCAAAACCCTTGTTTTGGATTATGAACATTCACGAAACACTCGACTCTCGCCGATGGGTAAAGCGAGTAGACTGCTTTACCTAAAGATTCGGAAAGTTTTTGACGAGTTACAGTATTTAGTTCTGGCTTATTGAAAAGCCGTGTGACCTCGATGATGATTTCCTGTCCTAGCCCGTATTTCATCATATCGGGAGGGAACAAAACTGTCATGTCATTTTCGTCCTTCATACCGAGTTCAGTGATACTAATCACTGCAGCTACAACCGCTTTGTGAAGCGTGCGCAATGCCTCTTCGTCAGAAGTTGGCAAGCACCATAATTTAATCACTAACATAAGTTACTCCTTTCCAGAGGTTTGTTGTTTGTTGTCTAAAATTATCAAAATTCAATTTAACACCAGATTTTACATTATAATATTTAGTCTTACATGTCAATACTAAAAGTACTTATATAAACATATAAAAAATCAGTTATAATCCACTCATGCCCTCCATCGACCTCTACCACCAATTAGCCAACCACTACGACGAATTACAGGCGAAGCGACCGGACTATGTCTCTGCGCGCAAGGCATTCATCGATTTGGCTACTCATTTTCTCACAGGTAAGACGGACATATCGGTCGCGGATTTTTGCTGTGGAACAGGGAACAATACTGAATTGCTGGCACAGCGGATCACCATACGAAAAGCGACTCTCATAGATATCAATTTTTAATAAAAAAATCGCGCGACCACCTGATGTGATGCGCGCGATGTAAAAATTGTTTACTGCATAAGATCACTCCGAGAGTAGCCTTTGTTTCGAAGGGCCAGATAGATTGGTGATGCTATTTCCCAATATTGCTGGCGGTGGTATTCCCACGCTCTATCAGTCCTGCGTTCAGTGAAGAACGTGCGGTTAATGGTCTCAATGAATTTAGTCATCGGAACAAATTCAATAACTGTAGCATCGAGTGTGGCGTAGAATTCAGTGTGCGTTTGATTTAGGAAAAGTTTACTGTGGCCCAGTGACTGTGCAAGTTGGGGGCATTGGACGATGGGGGTAATGTCCCAATTTCCTTGCGATTTAGATAATTCGCGTCTGCGACCAACTGCGCGATACTCCTTTGCTTCGTCGCCCCCAGGTTTGTTTGGGTAATCACCAATAGGGAAGTTTGAGTGAAAATTACCCAATACCCTCATGGTAATCCCTCGATAATCTTCGCCAACCTTCAATGTAGTCTCCTCAGCAGAAATTGGAAATTCTGTGTTCATAAGGTCCTTTCTTGTTAATGAGCCCAATGCTCTAGTTTGAGTAAACAATACAATTATTTATAGCTATATGTCAATAACTCCTATTTGCAAATTGGTAGATATGTTGTATAGTGCAAACAAGTAGAAAACCAAAAACTGAACATTAACAAAGGAGCATTTATGGAAGATTTTGCTGAAAAGCTTCAAAAAGCATTTGAACGCGTCTTGTCCTATTGGAGATACGACGATCAGGTGACGGTCAAAGTTACAAAAATTGTTGGTCGGATACCGATTCCGGCTTCTGATGAGGATTATGCAAAGTGCACTCCTCGTCCATGCAGTATTGAGTTTTACAAAGACAAAACTTTCTACACTCTCGAGGTGATTTATTCACCTAAATACATCAAGACTCATGATACGAGTGACCTTGCAACTCATCGGTTGCCGCGGATATGTTCCACCATCTTTGTTGTCCTTGGTTTAGGAAGCACTGTGGTCGGATCTGTAGAATGGGAAGATGATCGACTTATTTTTCCCATCCCTGGGACAGAGGAGGTTTACAAACGATTGCCACCTCTCATTGATCACAAGGGATAGTTGAGTTTAAAATTGAACGCAAGCCCGCAGGTAATACTGTTGGGCTTTTTAGTATATTAAAAATCGCGCAACACCGTATTTCAGATGCGCGCAATTGTGTCAGGTCAAACTTAAGCCTTTTCAGCTTTCTCAAAAGCAAGTGGGAAGCGCCGACGAAGAACCTCCAAAGCCTTGTCAGGCTGGCGAAAGTCCTTCAGCGGAATCTGCACGAACGTGTGATCACCAGGGACATGTTCGGGGAACTGGTAGTAATCTTCGGGGAGTGTCGCTGGCAAAAACTCCTTCAGTTCAGCGATGAATTCAGTTCCGACGGCTTGGCCATTTCCACCAATTTCCATGGCATGATAATCCTCGGTCGTCAGTTTGACACCTTCGATGGATACTCTCCAGACCCAATACGGATACTCGAGATTTTCATGATCTCTGCCACATGACCAGTGGCCGACTCCGTCCAGGGTAATCATTCCAGTTTCAACTTTCATAGTTATTCCTTTCAGATTTCACATTATAACAACTGATTATGTCTGTCAACTACACCATTGACAATAGCAATAATTCCGTGCTATGTTTGTTTTTGAAAGGAATCATCATGATCAAAACAAAAGAAATGGTAATCGTCGCCTCAGTGCTCTTGTTGCTCGCTGTGTTGTCAATTGTTGGCATCGTCAAATACGTCAAGTATGAGATGAGAAAGCCTGATGTGGTCGTAGCGCAAACTGCTCCGCAAAACACTACCACCGCCCAACACCCCGAACGCACTCACTGACCTGGTGACGAATTCCAAAATGCCTGCGGACACGTTTCGCAGGCATTTTTAACTGTAAAATATAATACCCACCAGACGAATCCAGTGGGTAAAGTAAATTAAAACCTAAACTTAATGTTTGTAAACATACCAAGTTGTGTCAGAGAAGTGAGAGACCTCGTTGTCAATTATTGCACCACGCCGTGAACCTTTCCATTCCACACAGCACCACCAATCAAATCCTGTTGTGGGAATATTAATTCCAGTGGTAGATTTCAAGACCATTTCTGGAAATGCCAGCACCTTATTCAAAGAAGGGTATTGTCTTCCAACCGTAAGAACTTCACGTGGCTGTGTGACATAGAGACCGTTCTTCTCAGCCCACTCCGACGCGTGCTCCATGTCCCCATTTCCACGAGGATAATTTACGAGCACAAGGTCAATCGTTATCAGACCCTTACCCTCAGGTGGAAATTTGTCGCCCAAAGTCCAAATTTTGTTGAGACTTTCACAGTATGGACCAGCTTCACGTATTGCTGATTCCCAAGACTGATCAAGCTTAACTTCCACAGCAAGCCGATGGATTTTCCCGCCACGAGGCGGCAATAATTCCATTGAGTCACTCTTGAGACCGTTGAGGAAGTGGCTAACAGCGCCATTGCGTATCGCAAGCTGAAACCGTTTCTTCCCAATTCCTTTTTCATTGGCCATTTTTCTCACATCTTCCATTTGACTGACTGTAACGAGCTCTTTGCTCATATGTTTCCTTATGTTGTAGCCTGTACAAGACACCGAAATCGTCGGTCGCTTGTGAAGACTTATTCAATGAACTTACATATATTTTATAACACATTTATACAAAACTTACAATATCAAACAAATTCAGTTCAAATTATAACTAATGTTGCTATAATCCACCCATGCCCTCCATCGATCTCTACCAACAGCAAGCCAACCACTACGACGAATTACAGGCGAAGCGACCAGACTCAGGTCTCTGCGCGCAAGGCATTTATCGATTTGGCTACTCATTTTCTCACGGGTAAGACGGACATATCAGTCGCGGATTTTTGCTGTGGAACAGGGAACAATACTGAATTGCTGGCACAGCGGATCACCATACGAACAGCGACTCTCATAGATATCAATGCGGAATTCGGAATAAAAAAATCGCGCACACCCAACCTTGGATGCGCGCGATTAAGATTTGTGCCCGATTACACTTCAATCCTTGGGGCTGACATGTTGAAAAGAAAGCCTTCCTTTTTGAGCATGGGTATGGTGACTGTCTTGAGGTATTGAGCTTCCAGTGAGTCAATAACTTCAAAAGTCGCCTCATCAACAACACCAAAAGGCAAACGAACCTCGTCTGCAGTCAATTCAACATTTTGCTTGTAGATGACATCATGATCAAGCACACCACGTTTGAGACACTGACGAACATTGTCAACCGTAGGAGCAACAATTTGCCCTGCCTTTCTGAAGTGTCTGCCTATCCCCTCAATTGTTTCTGGGATGTAGAGGATGTTTCCTTTTTGAGGGAGTGCGTTAGTTACCACTGTGCGAAAAAAAGAAGCCATCAGTATTTTGTGCGTTTTTTCGCCTTCAGCACGTGTGTATTTCACAGACGTATGGAGATAGAGGAACAGTTGGATTTTCATAGGAACAATTTAGAACTAATCTTTTGAAGTGATTTGTTACCACTTCACACTGTGCATGTGACGACATGCTTTTTTCACAGGTCCATTTAATGAAAAGATAAAATTCTATACAGCTACATAATAGCATGAATATATGCATTATGTCAATATCACTAAAAACCCCTATAAATCCAGGCGAAATCAGCTATAATGATTACGTAATTATTTAACCCATGGCGCACATACACGAAAAAATTGATTTTACTGTTGAAGTGTTTCTTGTCTACAAAGATAAAGTACTATTGCGTCTGCATGAAAAATATAAAATATGGCTCAGTGTTGGTGGTCATGTCGAGCTTGATGAAGAACCAAATCAGGCGGCTATTCGTGAGGTAAAAGAGGAGGTCGGTTTGGATATACAACTTCTCGATGATCTGAGACCATTTAAAGAGGAGACTGCTAA
>CAIUUK010000024.1 GCA_903902315.1 uncultured bacterium
CCATTTTCACCAATAAATTAATTTTGAAGTAGTTTAATTTTGACATCAAATCATTATTGACTTAATTTGAATAAAATATACAATCTAATTCTTCAACATTACTCTTCAAACAAAAACAATGGCACAAACAAAGGATAAATTAATGAAGTTGAGTTTTGTGGGTGTTGTAGTAAGCTTAGGCATCATCTACGGCGATATCGGCACCTCACCACTCTATGTATTAAAAGCAATTCTATCAGCATCGCCCATCATTAATGAGAGTCTTATTCTAGGTGCCCTTTCTTGCATCATTTGGACTCTGACACTCCAAACAACAGTTAAATACGTCCTCATCACCCTAAAAGCCGACAACCGTGGCGAGGGCGGCATCTTCTCGCTGTTTGCTCTCCTGAGAAGAAAAAGTAGTTGGCTATATATCTTTGCCATCATTGGTGGTAGCACACTGCTAGCCGATGGAATCATTACTCCATCCATCACCGTGGTTTCAGCGATTGAAGGGTTGCGCATCATAAACCCATCGATACCAGTTATACCAATAGTACTTGTAATCATCACTCTTTTATTTGTGGTTCAACAATTTGGAACCTCTGTATTGGGCAAATCCTTCGGCCCATTAATGGTCATTTGGTTTAGTATGCTAGGCATTTTGGGCTTTTCATCGCTCATTCAAAATCCCATTGTTCTAAAAGCCTTCAATCCTTGGTATGCCTTCGACCTATTATCAAACCACCCTGGAGGATTTTTACTCCTAGGTGCAGTATTTCTTTGCACCACAGGCGCCGAGGCTCTGTACACCGACCTTGGTCACTGCGGAATTAAAAACATTAGAATAAGTTGGATTTTTGTAAAGACAATGCTTATTCTAAACTACCTTGGGCAAGGGGATTGGGTGTTAATGAACGTGAAAAACCTAACGCCAGAAGTAAATCCATTCTACGGCATCATGGCACCTTGGTTTTTACCAATAGGAATTGGCATGGCAACAATTGCCGCTGTTATTGCGTCGCAAGCTCTTATCAGTGGATCTTATACTCTCATTAGCGAGGCCATGTCACTTAACTTTTGGCCCAAAATGCTCATCAAATATCCTGCAAATGCCAAAGGTCAAATGTACATCCCCGTATTAAATTGGTTCCTTTATTCAAGCTGCGTGGTAGTGGTGTTATTATTCCAATCATCGAGCAACATGGAAGCGGCCTACGGTTTGTCCATTACCATCACCATGCTAATGACAACCATTTTGATGGTCAATTACTTAATGCTAAAACGGATACCAATTGTGGTAGTATTTGTCTTTGCATTAATATATTTCACAATTGAAGGAGCATTCCTACTAGCTAATTTAACAAAATTCATACATGGCGGGTGGTTTACCGTCCTCATTGCTTCAATGCTTGGAGCCGTAATGATTATAATGTATTATGGACGAAAAATACGCAACCGTTTTATCACCTTCGATAAGATTGGCCCATCGATTCCAATTATTGCAGCACTAAGCAAAGACGAGACATTGCCAAAATATTGTAGCCAGCTTGTTTACACCACTCATGCCGACAACAAAACCGATATAGAAGCAAAAACAATCTACTCTATCATAACCCGTCAACCAAAGCGTGCCGATGTATATTGGTTCCTACATGTTGATATTGTGGAGGATCCGTTTATGCTCGAATATAAAGTCAC
>CAIUUK010000025.1 GCA_903902315.1 uncultured bacterium
AATAAAATTTTATATGAAAAATCTAGTCCAGCCATAAATGCTCTTTATGAAAAAGGGAGAAAATGGAGCTTGGATCACTTTGAGTTGCTCTACAAAAGGTTAGATACAAAATTTGATGAATATATCTACGAAAGTGAAATGGCACCAGTTGGTTTAAAGATAGTCAGGTCTTTCCTAAAGAAAAAATGGCTCAAGAGTCCACTCAAGAAATCTGTATTTTCTGAAAGTGAAGGAGCGATTGTCTTTAAAGGTGAGGATTATGGTTTACATACTCGTGTCTTTATTAACTCGCATGGTCTGCCAACTTATGAAGCAAAGGAGATGGGTTTGAATATTACAAAGTTCAAAAGACATCCAAAGACTGACCAGTCTATAGTTGTCACAGCGAGTGAACAAAATGAATACTTTAAAGTTATTACAAAAGCGCTCACGCTTATAGATAAAAATGTTGGTGAAAAAACAAAGCACATTGGTCATGGCATGTTGCGCTTTGCTACTGGAAAAATGTCTTCACGAACAGGAAATGTGATAACGGCTGAAAATTTGATTGAAGAGATGAAAAAAATGGTCGTAGAAAAAATTTCTGAAAGAGGTGATAAAGATTTCGGAGTAAAGGAAACGAGTGAATTGGCGGATATTATCGCTATTGGAGCAATCAAGTACACTATTCTTCGTCAGGCTATTGGTACTGATGTTGTTTTTGATTCAGTAAAATCAATTTCATTTGAAGGAGATTCTGGACCGTATCTTCAATACTCTGTCGTTAGAGCAAATTCAATTATTGAAAAGGCGAAAGGTTTAGATTTAAATTTGAAAATTAAATTACCAGAGAAGGTTGGTTTACTTGAAAAATTGATAATCCGTTTTCCAGATGTAGTTGAGCGTGCTTCAAAAGAACTTGCACCACAACTAGTTACAAATTATCTGATTAATCTTGCTGGCGCCTTCAATAGTTTCTACGCTGGAAATACTATTGTTGATGCAAATGAACCGCTTTCGTTGTATCGTATTGCTTTAACAAAAAGTTTTATTGCTACGATGAGTGAAGGGTTGAATATTTTAGGAATTAAGATCCCAAAAAGGATGTAAGATGATAGAATAATCAAATTAAAAAGAATTACATGGCTGAACAAATTGAAGTAAAAGATTTAAATAATAATGCGTCTAATAAATCCCTACACGCTCTCCGTGAAGAGAAAATTTTAGCTTTTTGGAAGGAGAAAAATATTTTTCAGAAATCTTTAGATAAAAAGTCACCAAAAGGGGAGTTTGTTTTCTATGATGGACCACCTTTTGCTACTGGTCAGCCTCATTATGGCCACATTCTTCCAGGCACGATCAAAGATGTCGTTCCACGATGGAAAACGATGCAAGGATATCATGTTCGTCGTCGTTGGGGTTGGGATTGCCACGGACTACCAGTTGAGAATTTGATTGAAAAAGAGCTTGGTCTTAAATCAAAAAAAGACATTATAGATTTTGGTATTGGTAAATTTAATGCAGTTGCACGCGAAAGTGTTATGCGTTTTGCTGATGAATGGAGAAAGATCATTCCACGACTTGGTCGCTGGGTTGATATGGAAAATGATTATAGGACAATGGACTCAAGTTATACCGAAACGGTGTGGTGGATTTTCAAAAATTTATTTGAAAAAGGTTTGATTTACGAAGGATTTAAATCTATGAATCTTTGTCCTAGGTGTGAGACAACCCTTTCTAATTTCGAGGTTGCTCAAGGTTATAAAGACATTACTGATATATCTGTTACAGCAAAATTTAAAGTTAAATCTAGTCAAAAAATAGGCAATACTCAGGTTAATGAAAAGGTTGGAGAAAATACCTATGTGCTTGCCTGGACTACAACACCATGGACTTTGCCAGGAAATGTGGCTTTAGCAGTTGGTAAGAATGTTGAATACATTAGAGTTAAAATAGAAAATAATTTTTATATTTTAGCGAAAGCACGAATCTCAGTTTTGAAAGATACGAAGTTTGAAATAGTGGGTACATTCAATGGTGAAGAATTGGTCGGCGTATCTTATGAGCCATTGTTTGATTATTATTCAAATAATTCAGCTTTGAAAAATATAGAGAATGGTTGGAAAATTTATAATGCTGATTTTGTGACTACAGAAGATGGTACTGGTATTGTTCATATTGCTCCAGCTTTTGGCGCTGATGACTATGAACTTCTTTTGACAAAAAAACTTCCTTTTGTTCAGCATGTTAGGACTGATGGACATTTCAAGTCAGAAGTAAAAGATTTTGCAGGTTTACCAGTTAAGCCTATAGATTCTCTTGGAGAAAAAGATGCACACCAAAAAACCGACATTGAAATAATCAAATGGCTTGCTCATCATGGTCAGTTGTTTAGTAAAGAAAAATTAATTCACTCATATCCACATTGTTGGCGTTGTGAGACACCACTCCTTAACTACGCAACTTCATCATGGTTTGTGAAGGTGACAGATCTCAAAGATAGATTAGTTAATGCGAATAAAAGTGTTACATGGGTTCCAGAAGAAATTGGAGAAGGTCGTTTCGGTAATTGGTTACTAGGTGCTAGAGACTGGGCTATATCACGCACTCGTTTCTGGGGTGCACCAATACCTGTTTGGAAGGAGATTGCTAAAGATGGCGCGCTGGAATTACATGATAAATATCACATAATTGGTTCAATTGAAGATCTCAAGAAATATTCTCATGCAAAAAATACATATTATGTCATCCGTCACGGTGAAGCAGAAAATAATGTAAAAAATATTTTGTCAGGTCGTGCAGAAAATGCACATCATTTGACTGAGAAGGGTAGAACTCAGGTTAAAAATGGTGCAGAGACTTTAAGGACAATGCTTGGTCATGAGCAAATAGATCATGTTTTTGTATCACCTTTCGTCCGAACTCGTGAGACAGCAGATATTATCTGTAAGAATTTAGGTATATCCAAAGAAAAAACTTCAATTGAATCAAAAATATCAGAATGGAATACTGGTATTTGGAATGGTAGAAGTGTTTTTGATTTTGTTAAAGAATTTCCACATGCACTCGAGCGTTTTACAAAACGACCTGAAGGCGGAGAAACATATGCCGAGATAAAAAAACGAATGGGAGATTTTTTGTACGAAACAGAAGCAAAATATTCTGGTAAAAATATTCTCATCGTCACTCATGAGACGCCAGCAACTTTACTCATAGGTGCATCTCAAGGCTGGGATCGTGCAAAAACTTCAGAAATGATAGAAGGAAAGATGCACGGAGATTTCTATAAAAATGCTGAAGTTCGCAAATTATTTTTTTCTCCACTTCCACACAATACTGAATACGAAGTTGATTTGCATAGGCCATTTATTGATGAGATAGAGTTACGAACTGTTGATGGTCATGATCTAGTTCGTGTGCCGGATGTTTTTGATTGTTGGTTTGAGTCTGGCTCAATGCCATATGGTGAAGTGCATTATCCTTTTTGCAATGTAGGAGATGAGGATATTTTCCAACCAAAATCTTCATGGTTTAAAAAGACAAAAGGTTTTCCTGCGGACTTTATATCAGAAGGATTGGATCAGACTCGCGGGTGGTTCTATTCAATGATTGTTTTAGGTGTAGCACTTTTTGGGAAATCTCCATTCAAAAAAGTTGTAGTCAATGGGCTTGTTTTGGCTGAGGATGGTCAAAAAATGTCTAAATCAAAGAAAAATTTTCCAGATCCGATGATTATAGTTGATAAATATGGAGCAGATGCACTTCGCTATTATCTGATGTCGTCTCCAGCTGTTCATGCGCAAGATCTCTGTTTTAGTGAAAAGGGAGTAGATGAAGTTACCAAAAAAGTTATCAATCGTTTGCTGAATGTGGTTTCTTTCTATGAGATGTATGTTGATAAATCTGAAATCTTAAATTCTAAATCTCAAATAGATACGATTAAATATAGTTCGTCACAGAATATGTTGGATCAATGGATAGTTTCAAGATTGAATGAGACGATTCTATCCGTAACAAATGGATTAGAGGTTGGTGAAATAGATCGCGCCGTAAGACCCTTCAACGATTTCGTTGATGATTTATCTACATGGTATCTTCGTCGTTCGAGAGAGCGTTTTAAAGGTGATGATGTCGTTGATAAAGAGTCGGCTCTTGAAACAACAAAGTTTGTATTACACGAATTGACCAAATTGATTTCACCATTTATGCCTTTTGTAGCAGAAGAGATATATCAACGAGTGATTGGTGTAAAAGAAAGTGTGCATCTTGAATCATGGCCGGTCGCTGGAAAAGTTGATGAGAAATTGATTGGTGATATGACTGTTGCTCGAGAGCTTTCCTCAAAAGGACTTGAAGCACGAACGGTTGCAAAGATAAATGTCAGACAACCTTTACAAAGGTTAAAGGTTAAAGTTTTAATGTTAAAGAACGCTAACAATTTTCAATTAATTGATCTTATAAAAGATGAAGTGAATGTAAAAGAAGTTGTTCAAGATTCTTCTCTTGAAAAAGATGTTGAACTTGATTTGAATCAAACCCCAGAATTGAAGGCTGAAGGCGAATTCCGCGAACTCCTTCGTAAAGTTCAGGATATGAGAAAAGAGAAAGGTTTATCAGTTGGTGATAAGGCTATTCTAATTGTCTCGATTGATTTAAAAAATATTATTGGTAAGTATGAAAATGAAATAAAGAAAATGGCAGGAATTTCATCTATTGAAGACGGTGAGGTTTTAGGATTGAAGATGTAAAAATGCACGCAATACATACAACTCCAGGATTTGTTGTAAGCTCCAGATCAACAGGTGAAGCAGGAAAGTTCATCTCTATATTTACTCGTGATTTGGGTCTGATTCGAGCATCTGCACAAGGTATCAGGTTTGAAAAATCAAAACTTCGTCCTTTCATTCAGGACTATTCATTGGGAGTTTTTTCATTTGTCAGAGGAAAAGAATTTTGGCGATTGACTAATGCACAAGAAAATATTTTACAGAACGTTAGTTTGGTGGGTCGAGATAGGGAAGTGTGGAATGTTGGTAAAAAAGAATTGATTGCTCGAATAGCACTTTTACTTGGACGATTGCTTCAAGGTGAAGATGCTCATCCAGAATTGTTTGTTACTTTGGACTCGTTATTTGTTTTCCTAGCGAACTTTAGAATTGGAACTACGAGTGGTGCTAATGATAAGTTAAATGATGAGCTATTAAATAACCTGGAATCTTTGATCGTTGTCAGGATTTTGCATCGTTTGGGTTATGTTGCAAACATTCCGAACATTAGTGAATATTTGGTGTCAGACAAAATTAGTGAGCAATTACTCATGTCGTTGAAAGAAAGACGGGTTTTAATTAATCAACATATCAACAAGGCTCTTCGCGAATCGCATCTGTAAACAGACCAGTCAATGACATATTCGCTATGTTCATTTGATGTTATAATAAGTTCAAATGCCTCCACAGGATGACCAAAATCGTATAGAAGAATTAAAGAAATCACTTTATACACGAGGTGCACCAGAAGTGCGAACACACCGTAAGCTTCGTTTTTCTGATGTAAATAGCGGAGAGGTTAAATCCGCATGGAATGAACCTGTTGAAAAAGTAGAGGAACCGGTCGTTTTGAATGCCGAATATAAAGATCATTCTATGTCTATTTTAACAAAATTATTAATTGGCTCAGTAATCTTTTGCATTATTGCTGTTTGTGCAGGTGTTTATCTGTTTTTCAATGGAGCAAATCTGATTTCTGGAAATAATATAAGCGTTGTCATAAGTGGGCCAGTTTCAATTCCTGGAGGCGAGCCAGTAACCTTTGGAATTAAGGTTACGAACAATAACACGATCGACTTGCAACTAGTTGATATGTCTGTCGCATTTCCACCAGGCGCAACTAATCCAAACGATCCAACGCAAGCGCTGACCACTTATAATCAACTTTTAGGAGATATTCCTGTTGGTCAAGCCACTTCAACATCTATCTCGGCTATTATTTTTGGTGAAGAAAATATACAAAAGACAATTACTGCAACTCTTACTTATAAAGTAAAAGGTTCATCAGCAATTTTTACTAAGGTTGCTACATATGATGTTTTAATCAATTCATCCCCGGTGATAGTGTCAGTTGATTCATTCATCAGTATTACTTCAGGACAAGAATTTGATATAACTGTTAATTTAAAATCCAACTCTCAGGATGTTTTGAAAAACTTGGTTCTTAAAGGGGATTATCCTTTTGGGTTTACGTATATTTCTTCAAATTTACCAGCGTTGTCGGATAATGCAACTTGGAAAATTGGTGATATACCATTAGGGGGAAGTCGATCGATAGTAATTCATGGAAAACTAGTAGGTGAAAATACAGATACACGAGTATTTCATTTTACTGTCGGCGCAAAGAGTTCTACGAATAGTTCCATTATCGGTACTGAGTATGGAGCGATTACGCAAAACATTTCTATTGAAAAACCGTTTATTACGCTGACACTTGGTGTAAATGGAGATACATCCGGAGCTGATATTGTTGGAAAATTTAATACGGCTGAACGAATGACTTTGACATGGTTTAACAATCTTTCAACCTCAGTTTCAAATGTTCAATTAGCGGTTAACTTTGCCGGCACTGCATATGATAAAACAGGAATTCAACCAGATATTGGATATTTCGATTCTGCAAACAATAGAATAATCTGGAATCAACAAACAAATCCAGAATTAGCTATGGTTCAGGCAGGTGGAAGTGGCTCAGTCTCGTTCTCCATGGTTCCATTAGGCAAGTCTTCGACTGATTTGAATTCAAACCAATCGATTAATCCAACGATTTCGTTATCAGCAAATGTGTCAGCTGATCGTACTCAGGATACAGGTGCATCTGGTTCGCTTACAGCTACAGTTAATCGACTTGTTAAAGTTGCTTCAAATGTGTCTTTGTCAGGTCGTGTTGAGCGTTCGGTTGGTCCATTTACAAACAGCGGACCAATACCACCCAAAGCTGAGCAGAAGACCACCTATACTATTTCATGGATTATTTCTAATACAACAAGCTCAGTTAGTAATGCTGAGGTTACAGCAACATTACCTCCATATGTGACATGGCTCGGAAATGTCTCTCCAACTAATGAGAATATAACTTATGATCCAAATTCTGGTGCAATAACATGGAATGCTGGCACGGTTACTCCGAACGCTAGTATGTCTTCGACAAATCGTCGCGAAGTAGATTTTCAAGTTTCACTTCAGCCAAGTATTACTCAAGTTGGCACATCTCCAACACTTGTAAATCAAGCATCATTAACTGCCACAGATGATTTCACTCAAGCACAGTTAAGTAGTCAGCAAGATTATTTGACTTCAAGCTATAGTACAGATCCTGTATATAAGGGTGGTGATGAAACCGTGGTGCAATAGTAACTAGAAAGTCTGCTTATCATATAGGTTGAGGGTGAGAAGGTTGTAGGGTAGAATAGCGTGATGAATACAAAAGCTGAAAAAATAGGCGATGTTATGGAGTCGCTCATATCGTTATGTAAAAGGCGAGGTTTTATTTTCCAAGGTTCTGAAATATATGGTGGTTTAGCTGGAACATGGGATTACGGGCCACTTGGTGTGGCATTGAAAAACAATATAAAAAAACTTTGGTGGAAACGCTTTGTCGATAATCGTGAAGATATGTATGGGGTTGATGCAGCTCTACTTATGAATCCTCGTGTTTGGGAAGCCAGTTGACATGTCGGAGGTTTTTCTGATCCGCTGGTTGAAGATTTGAAAAATAAAACAGACTGCACGGTCGGCGGGTTGCAGAATGGTGAGTTGTATGTTTTTTACCTGAAGGCTTACGATCTCGACGACAAAGAGTTCTGGGAGACCACGATAATCGGCTTGCCCGGCGTTTCATCAGGGGGAAAACCCCGTACGCCGCAGGATGGATACGGTATTGCGGGGGATGGCAGAGCTGCACTTTACTGGGAAAAAAATCTCGAATCAGACCTGCAAGGG